>LVCQ01000022.1 GCA_001644975.1 Piscirickettsiaceae bacterium NZ-RLO1 | reverse complement strand
CTATAAGAGCGTTTAAGCTTTATTCCATCAGACTTCCCTGCAAGATGTAACGTTGCTATTTCCCACTCTTTACTTTCTTGCTGATCCGAGCCCCACTGTAGCTTTGGCATACTACCTAACCTCTAAAATTAATTATTTAATAATAAATTGAAAATAAAAATAAATTGGTTCGAGGCTAGGTTAGACTAAAATGAATAAGCAATAAATATTAATTTTTAATTTATTTTTTGTAAATTATAAGAAAATCAAACTAGTTAGCAACAACATCTCCATTAACATAACCTCGTAAGCAAAATTACGAATTTATACCCCAAACATCTACCTTGTCGAACAACAGCCTGACCTAATAGCAAAAGAACAAAACCATATATCCGTTTCTTTTATAGGCTTTTATTAAAACTACAACCGCTTAATGTAAAAATTAACTTTTTATCACATAAAAGACTCCTGTAGAATAAGAATCTAGCAGTGATAACCACAGTCAAACTAATGAAGTAGTGAAATGAAAGAAGCAAACAACGAACAAGAACAAACTATTATTTTGTCAACTGAAGAAAAAATGCAACTACAGCAACGCATAAAGCAGCATCAAGAGCAACAGAAACTACGCCGACAGCTTATCCTTCGCTGGTTGTTAGCAACACTCGTTATCCTTATCTTAGTGTTTGCCTTTGCAAGCCAATACATAAACAATAATAAGCAATCAAAATCAGCGACTAAGGCAACGACGGCTACACCTACAGCAAATACACTGAATACATTAAATCAACAAGCGATCCAACAACAACTTCAAAAGCAACTTGAACACAACAATATTGGCTGTACCACAATCCCCATTGGCGAAAGTTCAAGGCAAGTTCTATTAAAAAATCCAATAATTTTAATGCTTGTTAATCAACATTACCTAAACCTGCTACAGTTTGATGATCAGGTCACTCTTTCAACGACCAGCCTTGGAGAACCTTACTTTACTTCATTACCAAATAGCAAGGTACGCTTTTGTTATGCGACACCCCAGCTCACAGCCTATCAAGTCACTTCAACAGGAGATGATCATACGGTGACTATCCGCTATAGCTACCAATTACACAGCCGCTATCCTTGGCTTGATCAAAACACATTGGCGCAAGTAGAGTCCGTAGACGTTACGGATCAAGAGGTGACACTAACAATAATACAAGAAGCCAGCCAGACTCAGAACTAAATCAATGCTCTATAACCGAGGAGTAGCCACTCACTCCTCTTAACTTTATACTGTAAATTATTTACTATTTCTCAATCAATCACTGCGCTTTGCAGATGAACCACTGCCAACTTTCTTTGCAATCAACCAAATAAGCAGGCCCGCAATAATTGCAATCGCAACACGTAACCAAATTGCTATGCCATAAGTCTCAAAGACAATAACCAAGCATAAATAAAACAGGAATACAGCTAGAATCAAAATCGTCTTCATTATAACTCCGTGTAAAATTTATTTTAATCGCTTATAGTAGCACTTTATTTTTTGCACAGCTATGTTATTTATTGCGGCGAGCTGATAACCAAATAATAAATAAAATCGGTGTGCTCACAAAGATAAAAATTAATAATAAAATCAAAGCAAGAAAACCACCGCTCGGGCGCTCTTTATGTTGTTTGCTCATCGCTGTATCGCTCCCTGTAGCAACTTCTTGCTCATTACCGATCTGACTGCTACCACTGGTTTGAGCCTCATTGACTTTTTGCATAGCAACTGCACTTATATTCGCTCTATTTGTTGCATGCTCTGAAGCTACTATATTAATAGGCACAAGGGTAAACGCAATCAGTATTATAACTAGCAATAAGCTCTGATTTATTAAAAATTTCATTAACTTTATCTCTATTTTAAGCAACAAAAAGGCCAACAATCTCAGCTGGCCTTCCTAAATACTCGCAGCAGCGTATATCACATATAGAGTGACAACCATTAAAGTTCAGCTAACACCGACTCTGGAATATCCGCGTTTGTATATACTTTTTGTACATCATCTAAGTCTTCAAGCATATCCACTAAGCGCATTACTTTTTGCGCAGCATCCAGATCAAGCTCAGTGGTGTTATCAGCCACCATCGTCACATCGGCTTCAACTGCCTTAAACCCTGCCACTGCCAATGCTTCTTTTACCTCAAGGAAATCACTTGGTGCAGTAATAACCTCTGCACTACCATCATTATCCATCACCACATCTTCAGCACCTGCCTCAAGTGCTGCTTCCATTAAGCTATCCTCACTTAGACCTTGAGCAAAACTAATGCTACCACGCTGATTAAACATGTAAGAGACAGAGCCATCCGTACCTAAATTACCCCCACACTTAGAAAACGCATGGCGCACCTCAGCCACAGTACGCTTATGATTATCTGTTAGGCAATCCACCATCACAGCAATACCGCCGCTGCCATAGCCTTCATAACGAATTTCGTCATAATTATCCGCATCATCACCACCGGCACCGCGCTTAATCGCACGATCAACCACGTCACGCTTCATGTTATTACTTAAGCCTTTATCAATGGCGGCACGTAAACGAGGATTATTCTCAGGATCACCTCCCCCCATTTTTGCTGCTACCACAATCTCTCGAATTAGCTTTGTAAATAACTTACCACGCTTGGCATCTTGTGCATTCTTACGATGTTGAATATTGTGCCATTTACTATGACCTGCCATAAAGACTCCCCTTTTACTTCAAATACTTTTTACTAAAATCGAGCATACGATTCAATGAGATCACCGCTTTTTGGCGAATGTTCTCAGGCACGGTAATTTCATTGCTTCCCGACTCTAGCACTTGCCTTAAATTTGTTAAATTATTCATCTTCATCCATGGACAAATCGCACACATGCGACACTCAGCCCCTTTGCCACCTGTGGGTGCAGCAATAAAATTTACATCAGGACGTGCTTGCTGCATTTTATAAAAAATGCCACTTTCAGTTGCAACAATCATGGTCTTATTGACTAAGTGCTTAGAAGCCGCTAACAACTGTGAGGTTGACCCAACCACATCAGCAAGTGCAACGACCTCTGCTGGCGACTCAGGATGTACCAAAACTGCAGCATTTGGATATACGTCTTTAAGTTCTTTTAATGCATTGGTTTTAAACTCAGCGTGAATAATGCATTCGCCCTGCCACAACAGCATATCCGCACCGGATTTTTCTTTAATATAGCCACCTAAATAACGATCAGAGGCCCAAATAATTTTCTTACCTTGCTCGTGCAAGTGCTCAACAATTTCAACCGCGCAACTGGACGTTACCACCCAATCAGCACGTGCTTTCACCGCTGCGGAAGTGTTCGCATAAACTACCACCACCCGATCTGGATATTGATCACAAAACTGAGAAAACTCATCTTCAGGGCAGCCCAAATCCAACGAGCATTCTGCCTTTAAATCAGGAACTAATACTGTTTTTTCAGGACTTAACACTTTAGAACTTTCGCCCATAAAGCGCACTCCCGAAACGATTAAAGTATTCGCAGGGTGATTTTTGCCAAACTCTGCCATTGCCAGTGAGTCACCAATAAAACCATTGGTTGCCTCTGTAATACGCTGAATTTCAGGGTCAGTATAATAGTGCGAAATCAACACCGCTTGCTTTTCTTTTAACAAGGCTTTAATTCTTGCGCGCTCTGCTGCTATTTCAACTGCCCCCATCGGGCCTGTAGGCATTTCTTGCGGTAACGCAGCTTCAATCGCGGCATTAAACTCTGTCACGGCCATGTAATATTACTACTCTGTTTTTATCTTAATCTACTCGTCTTCATTTATTTGACGATTATCATTGACTATTAGGAGGTGTACATTATACACCTCTGCTTAATCGCCGCAAACCGCATACGGCTAAAAGCTAACGTTTAGCTATTACGAGTTATCACGTACAACACGAATACCCAGCTCTATCAATTGTTCCACTGCAGCAGTTCCTGGAGCAGCGGTTAATGGGCAGCTTGCCGTTTGTGTTTTTGGAAAAGCAATCACATCACGGATATTTTCAGTGCCAGTCATCAACATAATAATACGGTCTAAACCAAAGGCCAAACCACCATGTGGGGGCGTACCATATTTTAACGCATCAAGTAAAAAGCCAAACTTTTCTCTTGCCGTCGCTTCATCAATTCCCAGCAACTCTAAAACCTCTTGCTGAACACTGGCTTGGTGAATACGAATCGAGCCACCACCGATTTCATAACCGTTTAATACCATATCATAAGCGCGCGATAATGCCTCTTTTGGGCTATCCCTTAACGCATCAAGCGAAGCTGGCGCGGTAAATGGGTGGTGTAATGCCTGTAATTGACCATCTTCTTCCTCAAACATTGGAAAATCGACCACCCACAACGGCGCCCAGTCCCCTTGTAATAGCTCAAGGTCTTGTCCTAATTTTAACCTAAGTGCACCTAATGCACTGGCAACTGTTTTTTGGTTATCCGCACCAAAGAAAATTAAATCGCCAGTTTGTGCTTGCGTACGATCTAAAATTGCGGCTAGTTCTTCATCACTAAGTAATTTGACTATTGGCGACTGCAAACCATCACGACCTACATTTACATCATTAACCTTAATATAAGCCAGCCCTTTTGCTCCATAAATACTCACAAACTGGGTATAGTTATCAATTTGTTTGCGCGTTAATTTATTTGCTCCAGCAGGTACTCTTAGTGCAGCAACGCGTCCCATCACAGCCTGAGCAGGCGAGCTAAATACTTTAAAGCTACTTTCTTTTACCAAGTCATCAATCGTAATTAATTCAAGTGGGTTACGCAAATCAGGCTTATCACTGCCAAAACGCTCCATCGCCTCGGCATAACTCATTTTTGGAAAAAACTCTGGTAAACTTACATTTAAAGTTTGCTGAAATAACGAACGAATCATGCCTTCAGCTAAATTCATCACATCATTTTCATTAACAAATGATGCTTCAATATCAATTTGAGTAAATTCAGGTTGACGATCAGCGCGTAAGTCTTCATCACGAAAGCAGCGAACAATTTGATAATATTTATCAAACCCAGACATCATTAGTAATTGCTTAAATAGCTGTGGCGACTGTGGCAAAGCAAAAAATGAGCCTTTATACGTGCGTGAAGGCACTAAATAATCACGCGCACCCTCTGGCGTCGCTTTCGTTAACATGGGTGTTTCTATATCTAAAAAACCATGTTCTTCAAGAAAGCAGCGTACTTTTGCGGTCACTTGCGAACGAAAACGTAGGCGCTTAGCCATTTCATTACGACGTAAATCAATATAACGATAGCGTAAACGTGTTTCCTCACCCACACCTTTTAGGTCATTAACTTGCATTGGCAACGGCTCAGCTTCGCTAAGTACAGCCACAGAGCTTACATCAACCTCAATTTTACCTGTTGTAATATTTTTATTAACTTGACCCTCTGGACGCAAATTCACCTGGCCTGTTACCTGCAATACAGTTTCATTACGATAATTTGATTGATTATTATCAGGGAGATTCACTTTGTTCGGGTCGATGACAACCTGAACGATGCCTTCACGATCACGCAAGTCCACAAACGCAACGCCGCCGTGATTACGGCAACGATCCACCCAACCACACAATGTAACTTGTTGACCTGTAAGTGTTTCTGTTACTTCTCCGCAATAATAATCACGCATTATTTTTATCCCAAACCCTATCTATAAATTAAACGAGCAACGCTCTAGCTCGTCATACTAGTAATAAACCAACACTCAACCGTAATAAGGCAGATGTCAGCGTAAAGGCCGATTATACCGTAAGCCCCTGGAAATTACAGCTTCTTTAACCGCTTTTCTTACTAAAGACAAAAGAATATCAAACCCGACAAACTCGCGCGTAAGCTATCAACATCAATGCTTTCTTGCAACGAACAAAAACCAACAGCAAATCATCAATGTCAGAATTAAATAACAACTAGCAATCGGCAACAAAGAATAAACTTTCAAAAAAGCTGCAACAAATGAAAACAAACTAAACACAATCCAAATCGAGGAAAATAGCAAACCATTAGCTGATGCCGCTTGTTCTTTAAATAAAGATAAACATTCCCCAACATAAATAGGAAATAAAAATCCACCACAAAAAATCATAATAAATATAGGTCCAATAAACTTGAGTAAACTGATCGTACTAAAACTAACACTAAACATAGCAATAGCAGCAATAAGCATACATAAAAGCGCTGCATTTGATTTAGACTGTCGAGAAAATTTGAAAAATAATCGACTAGCCATATTGCCAGAAAACCAAGCAAAACCCATTAACAAGGCAATATAACCATAAAAAATAGCTGAGCGCTCTAATATATCCTGAATCACAAATGGGCCGACAACATTAAATATAGCCACATGCCCAAGAAAAAAGCTAATTAAAATAGTTCCCGTTAAAAATAATTTATTTTTTAAAACGGTGATATAGCTCGAACTCACATGAGCAAGCGAAAATGTTTTTTTAGTCGTACTGGTTTCTTTCAAAACGACTAAAGCAACTGTTGTCAAAAAAGCCAAATAAACAAGAACAAAGTAAAAGTTAGCTTGCCAGCCAATATAATGCTGTAAATAGCCACCAATAAAAGGGGCAACGATAGGCCCAAGCGCAAAAGATGCGGTAATATACGTATATTGTTTTTTTAACGCTGCACCATCAAACACATCGCTTAACATAGCGCGAGCGGGCACCATCATAAACGCAGCGCCAAAACCTTGAAAAAGCCGTACAATAATCAATGTTGTCAATGAATTGGTATTTAAGATCAATAAAACAGAGGTCAACTGTAACAACATCCCAAATAGAAAGGGATTTTTACGCCCTAAAGCATCTGAGATCGGCCCAGCAACTATCTGACCCACTCCTAACCCTAAAGTGAACAGCGTGACGGTAATTTGTACCAGTGTATCTGATGAGCCAAAATAATCTGCCATCGCAGGTAGTGATGGTAAATAAATGTCTGTACTCATCCCTCCCAAAGGAATAACAAAATTCACAAAAAGCGCAATAAAAAGTCGATTCATAAGTAATCTCAATATTATTATATTATTAAAGCACACTCCGGAAACTATAGGCCGATTATAATAAAGAACATTATAAGATCAAGCCAGCCCTTGTATTTAAAGGAACATTCTTACCCAGTGGCAATTAAAAATGAAGTCTTAATTAAAGCCCCAAGTAAGAAACATAACAAAAAATAAACAGCTAACCTATTAATAATATTGAATAATTATAAAATTATAGCAGTCGAAAAATAAACATCACTGAGCACTTTATTAAAATTTTATTAAAATAAAAAATGAAAATTTATTATTTTTGTAACAAATAATCATTTACTCTTTTCTACCTCCACAAAGCATAACCTTGGTTTCAACCAATAAATTTTAACTAAATTAAATATCAAGCCTAGTACATACTCATTAACAACTTCTTAAAACACCAACAAAAAATACTCACAAATCAAGCGAAACACAAACCAATACAAAAAAAATATATAAATAAAAAACACAGCAAAATGCCATTCGAATAATCAGTTATTTTTATATAAATTAATTATTAATACTTAATTAAGCATCCCCGCCAAAAACTGACCAGTATATGAACCTGGCACCTTAGCTACATCCTCAGGTGTTCCAGTCGCAATAATTTTCCCTCCCCCGTCACCACCTTCAGGACCAAGGTCAATAATCCAGTCTGCCGTTTTAATGACATCTAAATTATGCTCAATAACAACGATACTATTACCACGCTCTTTTAAGCGACTCAACACATCCAATAAGTGCTCAATATCATAAAAGTGCAAACCCGTCGTCGGCTCATCAAGAATGTATAAAGTTTGTCCAGTATCTCGCCGTGATAACTCTTTAGCCAACTTTACTCGCTGTGCCTCACCGCCAGACAATGTCGTTGCACTTTGACCTAATTTAATATAGCCAAGCCCGACATCCAATAACGTCTGTGCTTTACGAGCAATGCTCGGCACTACTGAAAAAAACTCACAAGCATCTTCAACGGTCAGATCCAAAGCTTCGTGAATATTCTTACCCTTATAGCGCACTTCTAAAGTTTCACGGTTATAACGCTTACCATGACAGACATCACATGAAACATAAACATCCGGTAAAAAGTGCATCTCAACCCGAATTACACCATCACCTTGACACGCTTCACAGCGCCCTCCTTTGACATTAAAACTAAAACGGCCCGGCTTATAACCCCGCGAGCGCGCTTCTGCTGTCCCTGAGAATAAATCTCTCACCGCAGTAAAAATTCCGGTATAGGTCGCCGGGTTCGAGCGCGGCGTGCGACCGATCGGACTTTGATCAATAGCAACCACTTTATCTAAATACTCTAAACCCTTCACACTCTCATAAGGCGCCGGGTTAATTATTGTTGCACCATTAAGTTTACGTGCAGCAAGTGGATATAGCGTTTCATTAATAAGTGTTGACTTACCCGAGCCAGAGACACCCGTAATGCACGTGAACAGCTCTAAGGGAATCTCTACATTGACATGATCTAAATTATTACCACAAGCGCCTGTGACTGTTAACATTTTGTCAGAATTCACAGGGACTCGCTGATCCGGAACATGAATCTTACGCTTGCCAGATAGGTACTGGCCGGTTAATGAGTGCGGTGATTTCATAATCTGCTTCGGCTTGCCCTTTGCAATCACATGCCCACCATGAACACCTGCGCCCGGCCCCATATCAACAACATAGTCAGCTAAACGAATTGCATCCTCATCATGCTCAACCACGATCACGGTATTGCCAAGATCACGTAATCGAGTCAACGTTTTTAGTAAGCGTTCATTATCACGCTGATGCAAGCCAATCGAAGGTTCATCAAGAACATACATCACACCGACTAAACCTGCACCGATTTGGCTCGCTAAACGAATGCGCTGCGCTTCACCGCCTGACAAAGTGTCCGCACTGCGTTCCAAAGTTAAATAGTTCAAACCAACATTAACAAGAAAACCTAAGCGTTCACCAATTTCCTTTTGAATTTTAAGTGCAATCGCCTGACGCCAACCAGTAAATTCTAAATTGCCAAAAAAATCATAGGCCTTTTCTATCGACATTTTAGCAACAACGGGCAAAGTCACTTCATCAATATAAACATGGCGAGCTTCCTCACGCAAGCGTGTACCTGCACAAGCCTCACATGCATGCGTAGATAAATACTTTGCCAGCTCATCGCGCACCGCGCCAGAATCAGTTTCATGGTAACGGCGCTGCATATTCGGTAATATCCCTTCAAAGCTGTGCTCACGAGTTTGCACTGTTCCTGCACGCCCCGGGTAATGAAAAGGAAGTATTTCCTCACCTGAGCCATAAAGAATAATTTTTTGAACTTTCTTACTTAGTTTTTTAAAAGGCTTCTCAGTATCAAATCCATAGTAATCTGCCAACGCGGTTAATAAATTAAAATAATAATGATTTTGACGATTCCAGCTACGAATCGCCCCACCCCCCAGACTTAACTCTTGATCGACAACAACTTTATCTGGGTCAAAGGTACTTTGCATACCTAAGCCGTCACAACTTGGGCACGCTCCCACCGGGTTATTAAATGAAAATAACCGCGGCTCCAACTCTGCAACGCTATAGCCGCACTGCGCGCACGCTAACCGCTGTGAGAACAATATATTCTCACCCTTATCCATCAAATACACCGTTGCTACACCATCAGCAAGCTTTAATGCTGTTTCTAATGATTCAGCTAAGCGCACGTTAATATCATTGCGAACCTTTAAGCGATCAACTACCACATCAATATCATGTTTCTGTGTTTTCTTCAGCTTAGGGGCTTCATCTAGCTCTATAATCTCACCATTCAGCCGTATTCGCACATAACCATCAATGCGCAACTGCGTCAACAACTTCTCATGAGTACCTTTACGGCTAGTCACTACAGGAGCTAAAACCATCAGCTTAGTCCCTTCCTCCAAAGTCATCAGTTGATCAACCATCTGACTGACTTCTTGAGCTTCCAAGCTCACCCCATGTGTAGGGCAACGTGGCGTACCAACACGCGCAAACAATAAACGCAAATAATCATAAATTTCTGTCACTGTGCCCACCGTTGAGCGGGGGTTATGTGAGGTTGACTTCTGCTCTATAGAAATCGCTGGAGATAAGCCTTCAATATGATCAACATCTGGTTTTTCCATCATCGATAAAAACTGGCGCGCATACGTCGACAATGACTCCACATAACGGCGCTGACCTTCCGCATACAGCGTATCAAAGGCCAGTGATGACTTACCAGAGCCAGACAGCCCAGTCACCACAACCAGCTGATCACGAGGTAAGTCAAGATCAATATTCTTTAAATTATGGGTTCTCGCCCCACGGATTTCTATTTGTTTCATTAAGCCTATCTTCAACTTTATAAATCTTGCATCGCAACCTGCTACTATAAGCTGAGTTTGATAGAAGGTAAACGCCTGTGTAGCCCAACCCAGCCAACCCAGCTGTCATTATCATCATTAAGCGCATTTATTGGTAACTCAGTTAGTGCTATACTATCTGGCCGACCCAATTGGGCAAGTATTTTGCTTTTTAATTTAACTGCACTTATGGTAATTTGACTTAGAATTAATCGCAGTGGCAGTCAGACAATAGCGCCATGACAAAAGAATTTAAGATTGACATACTAGACTAACTAAGAATTTAGGTTAACATCAAAGGGGAATCATCACTATGGCTCGCGGCATTAATAAAGTCATCATCGTTGGTAATTTAGGACGTGATCCTGAAGTTCGTTACACACAATCCGGTGATGCCATCGCCAATATTACCGTTGCAACTTCAGAGAGCTGGAAAGACCGTAATACAGGTCAACAACAAGAAAATACCGAGTGGCATCGTATTGTACTGTTCCGCCGCTTAGGTGAGCTTGCCGGTGAATATCTACGTAAAGGCTCCCAAGTCTACATTGAAGGCAAACTAAAAACCCGCAAATGGCAAGATCAAAGCGGCCAGGATCGTTATACCACAGAGATCGTCGCTGATAACATGCAGTTCTTAGGCGGACGCAATGAGGCGACGAGTAATAACTTCCAGGGAAGCCAAGCTAACTCAACTAGCTTTCCAGCCGCGGGAAATAACAACAGCAGCTTCCAAGCTAGCTCCAATAACTTTGGCCAAAGTGACAACAACAATGCCACGCAAAAACCTGTGATGAACAACTTTAGCGGCAATAATAATACCAATGCAGCACCACAAAACAACAGTTTTAACGGCAACATGCAGCAACAACAACCAAACACGAATAACAATAGTGCATCTATGCAACAGAATATTGCGCCACCACACTTACAGCAACACCAAAACAATCAACAATCATCATCAAACAGTACAGCGACTCCAGCAACAAATAAGGCCCACCCGGCAAACTTTGATGATTTCGATGATGATATTCCGTTTTAACTTCTCTAAACAGTAACAGTATAAGCCCACCATAATAGCTGGGCTTTCCTGAACTTTTTTCAGTCAAAATTCTAAATAGAGAGAGCATCATAATATCGTTTTGGCCACGATCTGCTAACAAGTCACCAAGCAACGTAATCTGCGTTTTCTATCTTGCTTCTAAACCAGCATTAGAATGACTATAGAAAGGTTAATTTCACCCTGGCTTGATTCTATAATTAAGCATCAATCAATTAACAACACCAATAAAAATATTAAAATTTTCTCTTATCGTGTTTTTATTATGTAAGGATAAAAAATCATTGAATATATAGTGATCTAAAAGTATTCTATCGATAGTGTAAATTTGATTAAATTTCTGCGATATACGTTACTCTTTTAACTCTCAACCACAACTTAAACCCAATAAAAAAGCGCAAAAATCACGCTTTTCTACTGTTTTCTATGATATTTCGTGGTTATGCCAATATCAGACTATTTTCTCTTCCAACTAGTCCCTGCCGCATTATCTTCAAGAATAATACCTTGCTCAAGCAATTCATCACGCACCCGATCCGCCTCAAGCCAGTTACGCTCATCACGTGCCTGATTGCGTTGTGCAATCAACACTTCAATCGCTGTGACATCAAACTCACTTCCACATTGCCCACCTTGTAAAAAAACTTCAGGCTGATTCTGAGCAACACCTAAAACACCGGCCAGCTGTTTTAATAAACAAGCATAAGGCGCAGCTTTCTCCAGTGACCCTTCCCGCAAACGGTTAATTTCACGTACTAGCTCAAATAAAACGGCCAAGGCTTCAGGCACATTAAAATCATCATCCATGGCCTGATAGAAACGTGCTTCAAAACTAGTGCCAGTCAGTGCAAGGCTATTCTCCGGTATACCCTTTAATGCTGTGTAAATCCGCGTTAATGCACTGCGCGCACCCATCACCGTTTCTTTAGAATAATTCAAGACACTACGATAATGTGATGAAATTAAGAAATAACGTAAAGTTTCAGCATCAACTTCCTTGAGCACATCACGAATCGTAAAAAAATTGCCCAATGACTTCGACATCTTCTCTTTATTAATTTGCAGCATCCCCGTATGCATCCAGTAATTCGCATAAGGTTGATTATTGGCCACCTCAGATTGCGCAATTTCATTTTCATGATGCGGAAAACTTAAATCACCGCCGCCACCATGAATGTCAAAGTTCAGACCTAAAGCTTCACGCGACATCGCCGAACACTCAATATGCCAGCCTGGACGTCCCCGCCCCCAGGGAGACTCCCAAAACGGTTCAGCTGGTTTTGCCGCTTTCCACAAGACAAAATCCAGCGGATTTTCTTTGATCTCACCCACCTCAATCCGCGCACCACAACGTAAGTCCTCAATCGACTGGTTAGATAATTTGCCATATTCTGCAAATTTTTCTACGCGATAATAAACATCACCATTATCCGCCACATAAGCCATATCTCTATTAATGAGTTCACTGATTAATCCTTGCATTTGCTTAATCGTCTCTGTAGCTCGCGGCTCTTGATCCGGTACCAACATGCCCAAGCAAGCAAAATCCTCATGCATTGCAGTAACAAAACGATCCGCTAAGGCAATTGCGTTCTCACCATTATCGTTAGCGCGCTTAATAATCTTATCGTCCACATCGGTAATATTACGCACATAAGTAAGCTCATAACCTTTCGCGCGTAAATAACGGGTAATCACATCAAAGGCCAAAAACGTCCGGGCATGGCCAACATGACAATAATCATAAACCGTCATACCACACACATACATGCCAATTTTTCCTGCAGTAATTGGCTTAAATTCTTCTTTTTTGCGCGTTAAACTGTTATAGATGTGCAACATAATTCCTCAAGCTCCCTCAATAAAATTAACCGTATTAATCAGACGATGAATTAACTGCTCTTTACCAAGTAAATTCACCACCGGAGCCAGTTCTGGACCATGCAACTGACCGGTTAACGCAATACGCAAGGGCTGAAATAACGACTTACCTTTTACACCTGTTTGCTCTTTCATTGCCGCCGTCAAGCTTTTCCAGCTGCCATCACCCTGCTCTGCACAAGCCACTGCGCTATTGAAGAACTCAAGACCCGCACCTTTCAATACTTCTAATACATTCGTTTCCAGTGTATTAAGCATCACTCCATCAAAAATCATCTTCGCCAGTGTCAGCGCATCGTTTGGAAAAACAATATTTGGTCGCACAGTGTCAATAAAAAAAGACTTTACAGACTCGGGTACTTGACTATGAACTTGACCTCCCATCCACTGCCATAACACATCAGCATCACTGTGCAATACGGCTTCCTTTTGCCAATATTTTAATTGCTCTTCATCATAGCGCGCAGCGGATTTAGACAATGATTCTATTTTAAAGTGCTTGGCAAGCTCATGAATATCAACAAAACCAAGGTCACCAAAATAATGGCCAAGACGTGCCATATAATTGACCACTGCCGCCGGCAAATAACCCGCTTCACGCAAATCACGAATGCTAAAACTCCCTTCACGCTTCGACAGTTTAGTACCCTCTTTACTGGTAATCATTGAAATATGGCCATAGCTTAATTCTGGCAGGCCCAAAGCTTTTAAGATCATCAATTGACGTGGTGAATTCGTTAGGTGGTCTTCCCCACGCAGGACATGAGTGACTTTCATTAAAGAGTCATCAATAGCATTACAAAACATAAACGACGGCGTGCCATTGGAGCGACGAATAATAAAATCACCAATATCATCACTATTAAAACGCTGTAGCCCTTTTACTGCATCAATAAAATCAATAGTTTCACCCCGTGGCAGACTAAAGCGTAAAGAAGCCTGCTGACCTTCGGCTAATTTCTCAGCAATTTCTTCTGTAGTTAAACTACGACACGTACCCGGGTAACGTGGCGGCTGACCTGCAGCACGCTGTGCTTTTCTGACCATTTCCAGTTTTTTTTCAGAGCAAAAGCAGGGATAGGCTAATTTATTATCAATCAATTGTTGATAATAACGATTATAAATCTCATGGCGCTCTGATTGAAAATATGGCCCATAGTCACCATTCACGCCAGGCCCTTCTTCCCACTGCATGCCTAACCATTGTAAGTCTTCCTGTACTGCATCCACATAATGCAATTCAGAACGTTCTTCATCGGTATCTTCTATGCGTAAAACAAAGCAACCCTCACGATCACTATGGGCTAATAACGCGCTAAATAACGCCGTACGAACATTGCCTAAATGCATCAAACCGGTTGGGCTAGGAGCAAAGCGTGTTTTCATGTCGATACCACTATCACCTTGTATTCTTAAATTATTCTTCAAATTCTTTTTACTAAAATCAAAATCAACGATCACTATCGCCAAACGGCCATTATAACGTAAAATAACCAAATAGTTCATAGCGAGTTAACAATCATCATATTACAGGCAAGCTTAAACCCGATGACAACACCAGATTATCAAGCACTTTTTATCTCTGATTTACATCTAAGTCCTGAGCACCCCAAATTAATCACTCTGTTCTTAGACTATTTATCAAAGACAGCAATACATAGCCAGGCGCTTTATATTTTGGGCGATTTTTTTGAATTTTGGATCGGGAATGATGACCCTGAGCCACTTTATCAAGAGATTCAACAAGCACTGCAACAAGCCAGCCAAACAACAAATATCTATTTTATGCCGGGTAATCGCGACTTTTTATTAGGCTCAACATGGTGCCAAACCGCAGGCATGACCTTACTTGCCGATCCAAGCGTAATCACGATCAACAATCAAACTATTTTGCTAAGTCATGGCGACCTATATTGTACAGGAGATACCAGCTATCAGCGTTATCGCTATTGGGTGAGAAAACCCTGGCTACAACGTTGTTTTTTATCTCTGCCGCTTACTTGGCGCTTAAAAATCGCTAGCAACATTCACCAAGCAGGTCGTCAAAAACAAAAAACTTATTTAAAGCCGATTGATATCCATGAAGAAACAATTAAACACTATAGCCAAAAATACCAAAGCAACCGGCTGATTCATGGACACACTCACCGCCTCGGCTGGCATAACCATAGCCACTGTCAGCGTTGGGTTCTTGGCGATTGGCGTGATAAGGCCACTGATTTATGTATATTCCACAGTGGAAAGTGGCAATTACGTGATCATCAACCCACATAAAATCAGCCACAATTAAAGTCATGTCCTCGTCAACTCATAACACCAGACAAAGCCAACCTAGCAACATCATTCCATTTACCAAAAAAAGACTAACACCTTAACTTCCAAACAAAAAATTAAGAGCCAGCTAGATTGACTATAATAAAAGTTAAGGATTGTTAAGGATTAGTACACAAAACTAACCAAGAGGCGGCTTACATGTCAGGCGTATTAGATACTGTAGACCAACGAACCAACCTCGTTGGCCAAAATCGACTTGAAATTCTGACATTTCGCTTACTTTCAGGCCCCAAATTTGCCATTAATGTTTTTAAAGTCCAAGAAGTTTTAGTGTGTCCAAAACTTACTCGCTTCCCTAAAAGCAACTCATGCACAGTCGGTGTTGCCCATATTCGCGGCGTTACCATGCCCATCATTGACCTTAGTAAAATGGTCGGCTTAGAAAGCACACCCGATGATAAAATCAGTGAAGGGGTGCTTATCATCACTGAATATAACCGCTCCATTCAAGGCTTTCTTGTTCGCGAGGTCGACCGCATTATTAACTTAAACTGGGACTCAGTCAGTCGCCCACCCAATGGTATTGGCAGTGATAACTACTTAACTGCGGTCACCAAAGTTGACAACCAGCTGATTGAAATCCTTGATGTTGAGAAAGTACTGGCTGAACTACAAAGCGACTCCATCCACAATGATAAAAATATACTTAGCAATGAACTTATAGAAACTAAGCTCAACCCCAAAGTACTGATTGTAGATGACTCTATCACCGCTCGCATGCAAATCAAAAAAGTCGTTGAAAGCCTCAACCTTGATTATATAGAAGCAGTTAATGGTCGAGATGGCCTACAACGGCTACTCGAGTTGACCAATAAAGACAGTGCAATCACCGATGAAATTTTAATCGTTATCTCAGATGCAGAAATGCCAGAAATGGATGGCTATACATTCATTACTGAGATTCGCAATGACCCGCGCTTTGAAAAACTTTATATTATCTTACACACGTCCATGAGCGGCTCATTCAATCAAAATATGGTTATCAAAGTTGGGGCGGATGGCTTTTTGGCAAAGTTCCAGGCAACAAAGCTTGCGGAACTCCTACAACAACGTATTAAAGCGTATAAAGAAGACAATCATGCCACCACAGTTTCCTCTTCTACAGAACTTGTTGGAAATCACAAGAACAGCCAATCAGACAACCCAGACAAGCTAAACAACGATGAGGTAATCGACGTCGCCAGTGATATAGCTATAGAAGGATTACCCTCTGCTCCAACCTCGACCACCCCCACAACTCAAAAAGAACCCTCAGAGCAAAAAAATCAGACAGATAAAAAACAGCAAAATCAGGATGAAGAAGAATATTTAAACCAACTTTTAAAAGCAGTCAGAACAGATAATAATAATAATAATAATAATAATAATAATTAAAATAAAACCAACTGGCATTACAATACAAGCCCGCTTAACTCACACTGAATCAATCATCTAATCACCATGATTTTTTGATGCTAACAAGCCTCATTACTTTAGCCATTAAAGCATGAAAAATATACCCACTGATCAGTTAATTTATAGAGCATTCTTTGTTAAGCTTGTATGGTCATTTTTTTAACAGAGTAAATTTCAATGGCCACAATTACAATCAATAACGAGCCCCTTTACTATCAAGATCAAGGGCAAGGCTTTCCACTACTCTTTGGTCATAGCTACTTATGGGACCATACCATGTGGTCACCACAAATACAGGCCTTGAGCCAAAACTTTCGCTGCATTACTCCAGACCTCTGGGGCCATGGCCACTCTGGCTCCTTACCCAAAAACACCAAAACACTTACTGACCTTGCGTGTGAAATGCTCGCACTGATGGATGCACTTCACATTGATCAATTTGCTGTGATTGGTTTATCTGTCGGTGGCATGTGGGCAACCGAGCTTGCGCTGCAAGCTCCTGAGCGTATTTTAGCATTAACTCTAATGGACACTTTTGTTGGTAAAGAGCCAGAGTTATCATATAAACAATATTTTGCCATGCTTGCCGCTATCGAACAGGCTCAAGCCATCCCAACCTCCTTACTAGATAAAATTGTCCCACTATTCTTTTCGCCTAAAACATTTAAAAGCCAGCCTCATTTAATAGAAAACTTTCAAGCTCATTTAAAAAAACTATCCCCTGAAAAATTACAGTCTATTATTCCATTAGGACGGATGATTTTTGGCCGCGAAGACCGCCTTAACAAGCTGACAAATATTCAAACTCCAACACTGATCATCACTGGGGAAGATGATATCCCAAGACCTGCCAGTGAAGGTAAACTGATGGCAGAAAAATTAGCGAATGCTTCTTTTATAACGATTGAGAGCGCCGGTCATATTTCAACGCTAGAACAACCTCAACATGTTAACGATGCACTATTTAAATTTTTACAGCCTTTGATTACTATCAATTAACTACTGATCACTCAACCAATGATGATTCGCACTCAGTTTCAGCAAATAATTAAAAGTCAGCACAGAGCTCTTTTTTAAAGCTCTGTATCATCTCGTTAGTCTCTTCTTGTGGTTGCCTAAAAAACAAAAACTTGGACTTCTCTTTATATGCACTTAAAGTGTAGCCCGCTCTTAATTTTTCAGTATTTGTTATACGATCATCAGTTAATACTTTATACAAACTGGCTATTCTGCCAGGAGCATCATAGCTTTTTCCATCGACTTTGATAGAACGAAAAGTGCCCCACCAACCGAATTTAAAACCTTGCCCCCCTTCACTCTTAGCCATTTGTTCTATTTTAGTGATCATCCTTTGAACTTTAGCACCTGCGCTAGCACTATCATAGGTTTGGCTTTGTGAAAAAATAATAGATAAACTGGCATCTCGTAGCTTTTGACAAACTTTGCACGTCTCTTTTTCTGCAGTTAGGTTTGTTATAATCGTCTCATCAAGCTTATTATTAAAATCTGCAAATACACCATTTAACGCAATTTGGAGCTCCTCCCTCGCTTCAATTCCTCGCAAAGGCGCTAATTTTACAACTAAGTGCACCACATGATCCCTCAAAAAATGCAAAGCGTCTAACGTTGGGTTTCTACGATATGAATAATAAGAATCATGATAACGCGCATTACTAAAAAGATAGCGAGAAAGGCTTTCGCAGTGAGCAATAAAAAGTTGGCTATTATTATCCAACATATTCAGCCCCTGCAAACATGCTTCTAAACGAGATAAACTGCGACTAATATCACCTATTATTTGGCTCCCACTCAAACCTACAGAGATTAGCCGACTTTGCGGATATTCGTTTGCTGGCATCCCTTTAAGCCTCTACTTAAAATTATCATCCTAATAGATTTATTGGAGCTTAGAAACATGGACTTTTGAATGACAATTCTCGCAAATATTTTTAGTTTTTAGTAAATATTTATGCAATAACGCATTTACATGATTAGTCCATTGCAGACTTAATCTTAACTACTCTAAATCACGTGAATGAGTACTAGCACTACCAGTAATGATTAGCTAATTGTTTGTCTTTTCCCATTATGTATGGATTTTTCATTATACAACCTCAAGCAATAGATATTTAATACTCTCCACACATTGAAAACATAAATGAGCTAGAAATATGATCGAAATAGCAATAAATTTAGTATTAATGATTTTATATCATAAATATTATTTCACATTACCCTTTAACACTTTTCCATTGAGCCATTAAGCGCTTTTCCGAAATAGGGTATAAGGTTTTTAACTCTTGGGCGAAAATAGACACTCGATATTCTTCTATCATCCATTGAAACTCAATTAAAGCATCCATATTGCCCTGCTGATTTTTCACCCACAGCTCACCTTCATCAACTTTTTCTAGCCAAGGCATTAATAAACGTGTATGGCGAATATCACGGTTAATATCATTTTTCATGCGCTCCATGCGCTTTACTATTGCCTTTAAATAAGTAGGTAAGCGCTCTAAATATTTTAATGGGGTTTTTTGAATAAACCCTGGAAAGATTAAACGATTTAACTGTTTTTTAATATCTTCATATGACTCGATTAAGGCAAAGCTTCCACTTGTTTTTAGTTGCTTTTGAATAAGATTACGCGTTTTTAATACTTCAGCAATAATTTTCGCTATACTTTCACCATTTTTAACCAACTCACTGCGCTTTTCTTCCAGACACTGATTAAACTCAGCTTCTTTAAAAATTAATCTATTATCCTTAAAGAATGTAGCCTCAAAAACCGCGCTAACTAAATCATCTGCTAACATGTCTTTGCCACCTAAACTAGCAAAATAAACCGCTAAGTTATTTAATTTTAATAGCTCTTTTTTTAAGTATTTTGCCTGTTCAGTGAATATATTCATAGCAAGCTGTACTTGACCGTGTAAATGATAGCTCTCTGCTTGTTCTTTAGTCGGCGCAGCATCTACAAACACCTGATTATTTTCAGAAATTAAACATGGGAATAATTGCATTTGCATCGAAAACTGCTCCACTGCCACTGTGCCTTCTAAATCACCAAAATCCCAACACTCCACCCTTTTTTTCTCAGTCTCAGTAAGCATAGACCCATTCGTAAATTCACTCTTACTAGACTGATCAATATTATTACTGCACTTAGCTTGTAATTTTTGTAAATCACGCCCTTCAGCAATAGCCTTACCCTCTTCATTAATGATTTGAAAATTCATCTGATAAAAAGGCTCAAGCATCATATTTTCCCAAGTATCCACGGGTACATTAATTCGCTTTAAGGCCGTCAAAGCTAAGGCTAAAGCCACTGTTAACGGTCGACTACGATCTAAGCGATGAACAACTCGACAGGCCGTATCAGGCGCTGGAATAAACTGGCGACGTAGTGACTTTGGCATGGCTTTAATTAATATGGTCACCTTTTCTTCTAAAAAACCAGGCACCAACCATTCAAACGCAGCATTGGACAAATGCGGTAATATCTCTACAGGTATTGTTGCTGTCACACCATCACGCAAACCACCTGGCTCAAAATGATAACCTAAGGCAAATTGGAAACCACCGACTTGTAACTGATTTGGAAATTGAGCAATCGGATCTTCCATCAACTGCTGTAATAAGTCTTGCCGTTGCATATATAATGCTTGAACTTGGTCTTTATCCGCTTTCTTTACCCAGTTTTTCAAAGTGATCGCACTGTGGACCTGCTCAGGAATCATACTGTCATAAAAACGATACAGCGCATCATCATCAACCACAATATCTCGCCGCCGTTGCTTATGCTCTAATTGCTGCACCTCTTCTAGAAGCTTTTTATTATGTTGATAGAACTCAGCATTACTGTACAATTCTTCACCCACTAAGCCATTACGAATGAAGATTTCACGTGAGAGTTTACCGTCAATACGGCCATATTGAACCGCTCGCTTTGCTACCAAAGTGATCCCATATAAAACCACCTTTTCATAGGCGATCACCTGCTGGCGTTTCGTCGACCAATGCGGCTCGAAATACTCACGCTTAACTAGATGCGCCGCTGCTTGCTCTACCCATAACGGATCGATGCTCGCAACTTGTCTGGCATAAACACGCGCAGTTTCAACAATTTCCCAAGCCATACACCACTTTGGCCCTTTTTTAAATAAAGAAGAGCCGGGGAAAATATGGAAACTGCGATTACGCGTACTGGTATAAGAATGATCTTCACTACTTTTTACGGCTACTTGCGTGACTATACCTGTTAAAATCGCTTGATGCAGCTGATCATAATCGGCTGGCTCTTGGTTAAAATGCAACTTTTGTTCACGCGCCAACTGGCTGAGTTGTTGATACACATCATGCCATTCTTCAACGCGTAAATACGCATAAAAATTTTCCTTGCAATAATTACGAAAACGTCGCTTTGAGAGCTCTTCACGTGCTGTTGATAAGTGCTGCCAAAGCTTTAAAAAACTGACAAAATCAGAACGTTGATCACGCAACGGCCGATGCGCTTCATCCGCTTGCTGTTGCTTATCTTGAGGCCGCTCACGCGGATCTTGAATACTCAGCGCACTGGCAATAATTAATGTTTCGCTCAAGGCATTTTTTTCAGCCCCAGCCAATATCATCCGTCCAATACAGGGATCTACAGGAAAGCGCGCAAGTATTCTTCCAAGTGGTGTTAAACGTTGATCTGCAGCCATTGCTCCAAGTTCAGTCAGCAAACGCAGGCCATCATTGATATAACGTGTATCTGGTGCATCTAAAAACGGAAAATTCTGAATAGCACCCAATCCTAAATTTACCATATGTAAAATCACTGCAGATAAATTTGTTCTAACCACTTCCGGGTCAGTAAATTCAGGTCGAGCATTAAAATCCAACTCATCATATAAACGGATACAAATGCCATCAGCCACACGACCACAACGCCCTTTGCGTTGATTCGCACTAGCCTGAGAAATCGCTTCAATCGGTAAACGCTGTATTTTTGTCCGATAACTATAGCGGCTAATGCGTGCAAACCCAGCATCAATGACATAACGAATACCTGGAACTGTGAGCGATGTTTCTGCCACATTCGTCGATAAGACAATACGTCGACCAGAGCCTGAACTTGTAAAAATCGCCTGCTGTGCCTTCAAACTCAACCGTGAGAATAACGGCAATACTTCAACACGAGGAAACGCCTTACGTAAAACATCCGCTAAATCTAAAATTTCCCGCTCACCTGAGAGAAAGACTAGAATATCACCCGGGCCACTTTGCCAAAGCTCATTCACCGCCTCACAAATTGCATCACTGCTTTCTGTTTCAATATCATCTTGTAACAAGGGCCGATAACGCACCTCTACAGGATAAGTTCGGCCTTCCACTCGTAAAACGGGTGCATTATTAAAAAACCGAGCAAAACGCTCAGGATCGATCGTCGCTGAGGTAATAATGACTTTCAGCTCAGGGCGCTTAGGTAATAATTGCTTTAGATAACCTAATAAAAAATCAATATTTAAACTACGCTCATGAGCTTCATCGATGATAATGGTATCATATTGCAACAATAAGCGATCTTGTTGCATTTCAGACAGCAGCATGCCATCGGTTAATAACTTAATTAAGTTAATTTCCTTAATTTTTTCATAAAACCGTACTTTATAACCGACAGTTTCACCTAATTCCGTGCCTAGTTCTTGAGCAATTCGATCCGCCACCGAACGTGCAGCAATTCGGCGTGGCTGCGTATGACCAATAAAACCCCGTCGTCCACACCCTGCTTCTAAGCACATTTTAGGTAATTGAGTTGTTTTACCTGACCCGGTATCACCCGCAATAATAACAACTTGATGATTTCGAATTAACTCAATAATCTCATCACGAGCCGCAACCACAGGTAATTCATCAGGATAGTTTAAGGTTGGAACACTAGCCGTTCGTGCTGCAACACGCGCATGGGCATCAGGCAATTTTTTTGCTAAACGCTCATTAGCATACGTCAGATTATGCTGTTTTGACCACGCACGCCAGGCTTTACGCAACTGCCACGCCTCTTTTACCATACATTCTTGCATTAATTGGTCAAATATCATCTGCTGCATGCTTTTCTCTTCTCCGCACTGTCTTGCAGCAGCATCATAGCACAGCATCAAACAAATTTTACAAAACACTCAGAGGGAGAAAGGAAAATCGTAACTTTCTCGACCTTCCGTCAATGATTCGTTAGACTTAGCAAATACACTCTATCGATCTCAAGGAAAGTATCATCATGAAGCGTGTCGTTTTTAATCAAAAAGGTGGGGTTGGCAAATCCAGTATCACTTGTAATCTTGCAGCAATCAGTGCCATGTGTGGCTTAAAAACTCTAGTAGTTGACCTTGACCC
This sequence comes from Piscirickettsiaceae bacterium NZ-RLO1, assembly GCA_001644975.1. Classification (GTDB taxonomy): domain Bacteria; phylum Pseudomonadota; class Gammaproteobacteria; order Piscirickettsiales; family Piscirickettsiaceae; genus Piscirickettsia. The sequence goes on along the minus strand of LVCQ01000022.1, from coordinate 5,748 downwards.
ACAGGCAAACTCCAGCTTTTATTTATTAGGCCAGCAATACACCGAATGCGAACAGACGATTACCGATTTTTTTAGTAATATCTTATCGTTTAACTATTCAAGCAGCCCTCTGGCTGAGTGTATTCAACCCACAACAATACAAAATCTAGCCGTCATCCCGTCAAATCTTGAATTAGAAACCCTGCATAGCAAACTAGAATCACGCCATAAAATTTATAAACTCAAAGAGGCGCTCGATCAACTCGATTATGATGCTGTGTATATCGATACTCCTCCGGCCTTTAATTTTTTTAGTCGCTCTGCCCTCATCGCCGCCTCACACTGCCTCATTCCTTTTGATTGCGATGAATTCTCCCGCCAAGGCCTATATACGCTAACTCACAATATTCATGAAATCAGTAATGATCATAATCCAAATTTAGCCATAGAAGGCATTGTCATTAATCAGTACCAACCCACCAGTAAACTACCCCAACAAGTGGTTCAAGAGTTGCTAGATGACCAGCTTAATGTCATAAAGCCTTATTTATCTTCTTCGATAAAAATGAAAGAATCTCATAAAAAAGCAGAACCATTAATCCAACTTTATCCAAGCCATAAACTCACCCAAGAATTTTTGCAAGTTTTTCAGAATATTCACTCGGGCATTGATGTACAAGATTTTATCCCACAATTTAAACCAAACGCTCAAAAATCAATAATTAATCATTCAAAAGATAATAAGCGCAAAGCAAGCTTAGACCTTGATATTGTTTCTTAATACTCATCATCCTGCCGATAAAAAGTGCAGCGAAAAGCTGCACCATACCAGACTACAATGTAAATGACCTCCTGAATATAGCACCAAATAATGAATAAAAACATTACATTATTAACGTAATATTGACATAAATGTAAATATTGCTGCTGTTTTTCTCATTATAAAAATATACATTTTTATTTCAAAATACTTTCCTAAATTAAATGCAATCTTTTCTTTGGGGTTTCGATGAATTAGAGTCAGTAATTTTTTTGTTTCTATTTAACAAATTAATACATTCATTATCAGTGCCTTAAAATACTTTAAAGCACTAGGCTATTTCTATTTTTATACCCAAAGAAACATCAAAAAACCATAATCACTATAAATCAATATTAGGAACTTCTCCCATGCCTAGACGCGGAAAACCACACAAAAGAACACAAAGCCGAGCAAAGTCGCACACTCAAATGCAAGTGGCTCCAAAAAGTTTTTTTGGTCACCGGCCGAAACGCATACCACCACCTGCCGTTACCACAAAAAATATCATTGCTGAGCTTATAAAAGGCCACGAGAAACATTTAGCAAAAAACCCTATATATGTTTCGATTGAAAAAGATCATCGATTTGATCACTCTGGCGCTCAATATACTCTCATGCAGCTAAACCCAAAAATTCTAAATCAACCCGATCAATTACATCCAGAGATACTCAATCCCCACTTTACAATACCTCACTTATTCGACAACCGTTCTTTAGATAGCGGGCGCTATCTAACATTGGAATACCATATCCACCTTACATTTGATTGCGTTGATAGTAACGGTGAAATGCACCATGCCAGAATTTATTGTAAATACCGGCCAGAGGGAAAAAACAAATTTATATTAGTCGATGAACATGATACCCCGCTAGATCAAGCAATACAGGATGCTTTAATTAATAAAGCAAAAGAGCTGATGCAACCTATCATTAGCTTGGTCGATGACCAAATAAATCGATTAGAAACGAAAAAAAGCCGTTTAGAAAAAAATATAGCAGAGAAAAGTCAGCAACTCCACGATGCAACACGATTGGAGCAAAAAATTCCAATCACGAGACAAATTCAAGTTTTAATAAATAACTGGTTTGCCCTTGTAAACAAAGAAGATTATAAAGAAATCACTGAATTTAGAAACAATAATTTAAAAAGCACAGATGAGGATGGTTTTACCACCCATTCATCAAGAAGTGGCTTAACTAAAAACAGCCATGATGAAATGCTTAAACGCTTTTATCAAGAACATAAGCGTACACTCCAACTGTATCTTGATAACTTACTTGCTGAAAAAGCAAAAATAGATGCAAGACGGCGGGCTGCTGCCAACCCACAGCGACAAGGGAAGAAAGCTAAACCTCACCATAAAAAAAGGCATAAAAGCAGATTCCAGAGTAAGTCACCCAAAACCCAAGTGAAAAAACCAAAATTTACATTAAAGGACTATTTAGATAAAGCACAAAGAAGATTTGCAGCTTATCTCAACTTATCAGAAGCATTAGCAAGAGGGGACTTGGTTAGTTTTAATGAGCATTTACAAGATAAAGCACTCCAAGGTGAATGTATATTATTTTTTCTCTCTGCAGATGATTTAGATAAACTCTATCAACCGGAAAATAGCGAAATTTTTGAAAATATAGTAACTTTACAAGAAAAAGCACTCCTTACTGGCGCATGCAAAAACCCACAGTTTATCACTACACTTCTCAAGAAATTACTGCAATCTAAAAATTTAAAAGGATTATTAATTCTTGATAAAACCCTTAGTAAAATCGGCCTAAGTGCGGATGAGATATACTTTAAACATAAGAGAAAAAGTCTCTTACACCTCATCATTGACCTAGCGCATGAAGAGGGTAATGATAGAGAATATGCGAAGCTACTTGCTAATTTATTTGAACAAGGGTTCTATTGCAAACATTCACACGCAGTCATTGAAGTACAATCTGAGCGCTACAAACAGTGGTTAAGTTCTCTTCAATATGCAACGTATAGTGAACAATACAACTTGGCTCTAGCATTTACCATGCACAAAGGCATCGTCGACCGCCTTGCAGTAAGCACCCGCCAAGAAGTCATGGCCATTGATTTTGTCGCTGTATCTATTGCTACCCAGGGGCCATCAACGGAGAAATTCCTCTTACTCTTAGCTTATGCTAGTAAATATGCTGAAACTGAATTCGAACATGCGAGCGCTTTTACCGATGGCATATATGCTGAACATATAGAAAATAGTAGCGGAAATAAACTAGCAAAAACAATGAACCTGCTTCACCTAAAAGCTAACCTAGAAATTATGACGTCAGAATATCATCAACTTGATAATGCTAAGAGTCGAGTGCGTGCCTATAGTTTAATTCAAAATACTGCACATGAGCGCAGCCTAGCGAGAGTCAGAGCAAACCCTGCACTTATTTCACGTGGTCAAGTAGCCGAAGCCTCATATTGGTTTACCATGCTAAAACTTTTTATAGAACCTCTTACTCTAGCGGCAACCAAGGATCCAGGACACTGTACCCAATGGCTCCATTACTTACAACATAGCATGCAAGGTATTATTCAAAAGCATCAACAAGGACAGCCTTTAATTACTAATTTAAAACCTAGAGCCTTACACTCGCATTATCCAGCTCCGATTATAGAAATTTTAGCAAGTAAAATTTTAGCATTACATCCTGAAAGTACTATGCACGAGGTCATTATGTCTATACAACAGCAAGTGATAACCACACTACAAAGCACAGAGCTATTAACTCTAAAAAATCCCAAGCCCTATATAGATTCAAGTATTAGACAGTTATCAATGAAACAACCTGAAGCTGCTCAGCTTCATATAATGCCAGCCTTGCAAGCTCCAGCAACTACAGATGTAGAGCACTCTAGCGACCAGTCAAGACATGGTCCAGCCATGCTCTTTTTTCAAAGCCAACAAGCAGCTACTGCCAGTGGCCCACAATTTAGACCTAATGATCAACATAGTCATCATACTGCAGTAGCTAATTGCTAGAGATGATAAATCTCCCCCGAGATTTTCTCTATACAGCTAAAGGGGGGCACAGCCAAAAGCTGTGCCACAACTAATTTACCCACGGCTATCTATCTCTTGACGACGCATCGCCCGATAAGTTATGCTTTTTTATTAGCAAGAAGCTTAATGCCTATCAAGCCAAGACTGATAAAAAATATCTATTTTTTAAGCCATCATCATATACTAACATTAGCACTATTTTTTACAGTTAATGCTCTTTTTATTTTTTAATTTAATGATTTTTATCACTTTAAAAAATTAAAAGTTGGAAGCCATGCGAGTAGATCAAATCACGATCATCAAAAAGTTGAGTCAATATTAATCATCAATAAGCCCTACAAATGGGCTCTGTTATGGTAACCCTCCCTTAAAATAGTACAAGTGATAAGTATGGCGATACCATAAACTTTACCCTTATAAGAGTACAGGGATGAAGAAGCCGCTTACACTTGTCTAAAGAAAGCAACGGAAATAAATAACATGATCTACAGATAAGATTATGATTGATAAAAGTGGAGCAAATACAGCAGGAATTACGATATTTAATTATCTTACTTTTATTTTAGATATATAGTTTTTACGATAGAAATCATCCAAATAAAATACCTTAACAACATAATTGAGCAAGACCATCACACGGTAAAAAAGAAGATGAAAGCAGCGCTGGGGTTTAAATGCCAAAATTACGATCTCGGGTGTTGAGCTCTACCACATGCTGAAGAAAAAACAGATGCACGACCACTATGATAAGGCAGCATATGAGCAATTTTAATTGCTCGTAGCCTAACCATGTCTGAAGAAAAGCACTCTTTTATGAAAATTTCAAATTGCGACAGAACCTCGTCACCAGGCATGGTCAGTTTGAAAGAGATGTTTGATGGAATAGAAAGAACTCAAGGTGATATCAACTTACTATAAAACAAGGGGTTGATCATACAGGAGGCTTTGGATTTAGCAAGGTCCTATCCAAGTCACCCGCGTAGCAGGCCTATTCTTGGGTGGCGTGGAAATCTTTAGCTAATAGATGATTCTCACTGCGTACTTTTTTTATCGGCTGAGGAGTGCAGAATAAACGATAGATTAATTTTTTCAGGTATAATTATTTATTTTTTTTAAAGTCTTATAGTTATTAATGGCACTGAATATATAAATATAGATAGTAAAATCATAAGGTTAATATTTTTTTATAAAATTAAGTAATTTATTAATAAAATTGATATTTATTTTTTGATAAAAATTAATTTTTTATTTATTATTTTGTATGTTGAGTTGTGATAATTTATACATATTTGAGGTTTTATTATGAGACAGCAATTAATTGCTCTTATTAGAGAAGCAGATGATAATGAGGATATGCACCGAAGTCATGAGCTATATACTCAAGTGCTTGAGACGGAATTACTAGAGACTCATTTGTCCCCAAGAGAAATTGCGAATGTGTATTACAATCGCTCATTAAATCATACTAGAATTTCTCAGCATTTCATTTCTTCAGAGGGTAAGGAATCACAACCGACAAGAGCTTATACCCAGATGGAAGAGGCAATTGCTGATATGGAAAAAGCAATGTCAGGCTACTCTAGTGAAGTTGATCTTGATGCTTGCAGAAGCCGCCTTACTGAATATCAACATAGTCTCAGTCTCATTATGGGTGTACTGGAAAGTAGAGCGGCAGCTATTCCGCCATTACAAGCTGGCTTATTTCAAGCACAACTCCAAGATCAAACTGACGCGGCTTCGTTACCATCAACATCAAGAGATCCTCATCATTAGTTATAATATTATTAACTCTAGCTACAGAGCCCATTGAAGTTTAACTATGCCTGAAGAAAAGAGCTCTTCTATGACAATTTCAAATTGCGACAGAACCGTAATATCACTATCAAGCATGGCTAGACCCAAGTTGTGTCCAAAGAGATCCCACTCTTTGTCTAAATTTTCATC
>LVCQ01000021.1 GCA_001644975.1 Piscirickettsiaceae bacterium NZ-RLO1 | reverse complement strand
TTCGCTGCGAGCCAAGGAGTGCAAAGCACGGGGTGAGTAGGCCGAGGTAGGTGAGGATTTTTAGCAGAGCGGAGTTGCGGAAGAGCGTAAGGTCTGTAGCAAGCGTAACGAGTGTCTAAAAATCTTTACGAGCTGTAGCGCCATTTGAGAGCAGGGTATGTAGTGGCCGATTCAAGGCACGTAATGCCCTGTGACGAGGGCAGCCGAGGGTTTATAGTCGTCGCGTTTTGCTCGGCGATTTTGCATCATTGGATGTGCAAAATACCTACCGAGGTAGCGACGCTTACGGCTTAGCGTTAGCTCGTTTTTCTTCTGTACAACGCGAGGCCAAGCGATGGCAATAAAGACCGTTAAAATCGCTTGGGGTATGCCGTTTAATCTCGCGGCTAATCGTGCTAGGAGAAAAGTCAAGTGCTCTAGCAATTGATCTGAGCGAGTCTCCTTCTGATAATCGTTGTTCGATATAAAAACGATCTTTTTCATTTAAGTGCCGATAAACCATCTCTACCCTCTAAGTCAAAAGGCGAACTAGAGAGTTTATCTGTATGAATATGAACTCTCTACTGAGTGTTGCACTTCAGATGACGGAGGGCGATATGGGAATGTTTAGAGCGTGATGTAAGTGGTAATCATGAGGTGGTCATCTATAGTTAGGGTAATTAAAGAGGGAGCTTGATTGTGCGGTTATATGTAGTTAAGCGTTGTTTATTAGTTGTTATATTGTTGTTATTTAGCTCATTTTGTTTGGCAGCTGAACTAGCTTATGTGCATATTCGCCCACAGTTTTTAACTAATCTGCAAGGGACAACAAAGCATTTATATGTTGAAGTGACATTATTAATTCCTAAAGATGCCTCAGTTGAAGAGGTCATTAATAATAATATGCCGTTAATTCGTAGTGCTTTGGTTGACCTATTTAGCCAGCAGACCTTGAAAAAACTTTCTAAGAAAAGTGGTGTGAATGGATTGCAGTCCGAAGCATTAAAAACAATTACTCGTGTTCTAACTGAAAATGCACAAAATGTAGATATTAAACGTGTATTGTTTACTAAATTTAATTATAACTAATATTTTGTTTGATAAAATAAAAAAATTAGTTAAAAAATAAAGTGTAATCTGATTTTAATTGTATTAATAATTATTTGTAGATGTTTTTTTTAAATTATAGCGCTTAACGAATAGTTTCTGACATTGACTTCATTACTTGATTAAGCGCTGTCTCTAAATTTACTTCATCTTGATCAAGCTTCATGCGAACTCGCTTTTTAAGCGGTGACCATACATGCTCGATGGGGCTTAAATCAGGAGAATAAGATGGTATGGCCAGTCCAGGCCATTTGCCTATAATATCAACAAGATGTTAGCTATATAGTTGTGATTATTAGTTCCTAAATTAGGCAAGATAAAAGCTAATATAAAATATAAGGTCAGATTAATAAATTAAAATATTTCTCTATGATTTAATAAAATTGTCATAAAATAAACAGATTTTTGTAAAAATTAAGATTTAAAATTATTCTTTTTTAAAAGCTATATCAAGATTGGGACATGGTATGAAAACTTGCGTATTGGCTCTTCGCTTATTATTGCTAAAGGCTGCTTTAGTTTTGGTGATTTTTTTTGCGGTTATTCAGGTGCAGGCCGCACCTTTGCAAAATTTAGATGCTTTAAAGCAAGAAATTATTCAATATCATGAGTCTGGAGAATATGAGTATGATGTTCGCCATATTATTGATCAGGCGAAGTATTATTTGACTAAGTGTATTGCTGCGAATAAGGCTAGCCGGCATCAGAAAAAGTTAGCTATTGTGTTAGATATTGATGAAACATCGCTTTCTAATTATAGTGACTTAAAAAAATTAGGTTTTGGCGGGACAAATTTGCAGCAGGAGCAAGCAGAAGGCCGCGCGGATGATGTGGCGATAGCGTCGACTTTGGACTTATATCAGTTTGCGCAGGCGCATCATGTTGCTGTTTTTTTTATCACTGGACGAACAGAAATGTACCGCAGCGCGACGATGAAAAATTTAAAAGCTGCAGGCTATACGGTTTGGCAGCAACTTGATTTAAAACCGAATGACTATAATAAGCCTTCAGTGATTGATTATAAGCAGTCACGGCGCCAAGCGATAGCTGCCCAAGGGTATGATATTGTTTTAAATATTGGCGACCAATACAGTGACTTGGCAGGTGGTTATGCAGATAGAACATATAAGTTGCCAGATTATATGTACTATATTAACTAAAGAGTTAAGATTAAAGGCTTAAAGTCGAAGCTATCTGGCTATTTTGAGAATACCAGGATGTGCTGTTGTTGATGATATGCTGAGTTGATTGTAATTTCAAAGGTTTCTGCAAGTTTATTATCGGTTATTAATTGTTTGGGTGTACCTTGTGTTGTGAGCTGGCCATTTTTTAAGACAAATAGATAATCACTGTTTTGAATTGCTTGATTAAGGTCATGGAGGACCCAAAGAATAGTTTTGTTATGTTTTATATTTAGATTTTTAATAAGCTCGATCATTTGTAGCTGGTGTTTAATGTCTAAATACGTTGTCGGTTCATCAAGTAAAATTAGCGATGTTTCTTGAGCGAGGATCATTGCAAGCCAGGCCCGTTGTTGCTGACCACCAGAGAGCTGGTGTAAATGGCGCTTGCGATATGTAGTCATGTCAGTGACGTCTAACGCCCAATTAATGATGTGCTCGTCTTTTGTTTGTAAACGTTTAAATAAACCCTGGTGAGGGTAGCGTCCAGCGAGGATTAAATCGATCACTGTAAATTGATCCGGAATAGCTGAACGTTGCGGTAAAAAGGCAATATGCTTGGCAATTTCTTTGCGTTTAAGAGAGTGTAACTCTGACTGGTTTAGATAAATTTGCCCGTGATCAGGAGTGATCAATCCGGTGAGTAATTTAAGTAGGGTGCTTTTTCCTGAGCCATTTGGGCCAATTAATGCTGAAATATTGCCGGGTGGAATATTTAAATTAATGTTGTTTAGAATCAGTTGGTCTTTAATTTTAAAGCTGAGATTCGAGCAGCTTAGCGTACTTGAGCTTGGTTGACCGTGGTTTTGGGTAAATTGGGCAAGCATATCAATTAACCTTGAATATAGTGAGTTTCTGGTTTGGGGTGGCGTAAAAAACTATGGTGGGAAATATTCCAAGCATAAGCACCGGCATGGCTAAAAACGATAATATCACCTACACGAATATGCTGGATATAAGCATCATAAGCAAGTTTGTCTTTTGGAGTACAGAGTTGGCCGACAATATTTGTCGTTGCTTGTTTCAATTCCGGCCGTTTATAGGGATAAACCCAGCTATCAATAGGTAATACTGTAAAAGGATGACTGTGGCCTTGCGCATAAGGGGTACGAAAGTGATGGGTGCCACCACGGCAGATAATAAAGTTTTGCTCATGTGTTTTTTTTATATCGATGACTTCGATTGCATAATAACCACAAAAAGCACTGATATAACGGCCACATTCGAAGCGGATTATAGTGTTAATTAACTTTTTGCTGTTAATTATTTCGTCAAGCTTAGTGCAGAAAGAGTGCCAATTAAATTTATGATGAGGATCTTGGTAATTAATACCGATGCCGCCGCCAACATTAAGATGATTTAAGGTGAGTTGGTGACGTTGCTGTAGTTGCTTGAAATAGTCAAGGTAATCATTGATTAGGCTTAGATGGATGCTTTCACAGATTTGTAGTGAGGCTAGATGAAGATGAATGCCCTTTAAGTGAATGAGCTCTTGTTGATTAATAAAATTTAGGCAAGAAATTAGCATATCTTCATCCATACCAAATGGGGTAGGGCTGCCGCCCATGGTAAGCTTGGTTTTAGGTAAAGAGGGAAGCTCTATGTTAAGACGTAATAGAATATTACACGGTTGCTTATTCGTTTGGCATAAATAATACAAGCGCTCAAGTTCGAAAATACTTTCAACATGAATTAATTCAACTTGTTGATTATTAATACAGGCGTTTAATTCATCATTGGTTTTACCTGGACCTCCAAAAATAATAGGATGGTGTGGAAAGTGTTGTTGGATTAGTTCTAGCTCACCTAATGAAGCAACTTCAAAGCCATGTAGATGATCTGCGAGTGTTTTAAGAATTGGAAGTTCTGAATTTGCTTTTGTCGCATAAAACATCTGGCAAGATTTAGGCAGTGCATGAATAATATCTTGGCTGTGGTGTTTAAGCTCATCAAGGTCATAAATATAAGCACAAAAAGGCGAATGGTCATTATTGATTATTTTTTCTGTTTTAACTTTATTGATAAATTTATAAATGAAGTTAAAGTTGAAGTTTTGTAGGTGATGGGTATTGCTCATAATAATAGCTAGCCTAAATTTTAATGTGATTTATTATGTTATTTTTAATAGTGGATTTTCTAACGCTATATAGTGTGCTTTTTTATCAGCCTGCTTTAAAAATCGTGTTGTTAAATTTGCTTTATAAGGCCAGCTTCTATGGTAAAGCCATTGTCTAAGCTCTAAAGCATGCTGGTTTGAAAGTTTCTTTTGATATTCTGTTAAAGCGAGTGATAAATTTAGCCAAAGTTTTTTTTCTAAGCTTGCTGAGTATTTGCTAATGAAATGAATACTGCTTGATATATTATTAATGAAAAGGCAATAAATGATGCGTTGCCAACTTTGATTACTATCATAAGTTATCGCAGTGCGTGAGGGTTGATCAAGATGATTTAAAGAAATGTTTTTATTTTTATTAGGGTTTAGTTTTGTTCCTTCTAAGTCTCTTAAATAAATATGACTAGGATAATACTGATGATCTAATTGAATGAGCACATTTTGTAAGTGGGGTTCAAAAGTGATGCCATGATAAAGATAATAGTCAAGGATTGCTGGGACAAGTAAGCTGATATAGCGATTGAACCATCTGACTGCAATGGTTTCGTAGGGGAACTTTTCATAGCGCGCTAATTGAATAAGAATATTTTCAACCCAACTGTATTGATCTGGCTGGCTAGAAAACAATGCCCCTGCAAGTAGAGGTTCTGATAAGGGCTCTAAAAAGTGATTATGATTACTTAATAAGTTATTTAAATTATTGGAGTGGTTTGAAAACAATGGATTATCTCTTAAAATAAAACCAAAGCTTTCGGTAATTTTTTTATCTAGTGTTGGGTTATCAGCGAGGTCAGCTAATTTTAAGCTAAATGCGTAAGATTCATTGAGCAATGTGACATTAGGGTGATTTTTTGAAACTTCTTGCGTGTGTTGGTTTAGAATGTGAGTTAGCTCGACTGCTGTTTTTAATTCAGCTACGGAGTTTTTACGAATACAGTTAGTTAAGCGGACATTAAGAGAGAATTTATAAAAATAAGGATGATTTTCTTGAAACAAAGTGCGGACTGAAGACGTCGCGGCGAAGCTATCACCTTGTAATCCTATGGGTTGAATATTATTGTCTATAAGTGCTTGTTTAGTTTCTTTTTCGCTTAATAAATAGTGAGCCTGCCAAGGGTGAGTTGGGTAGAGAACATGGTTTTGCTCTTCGATAATCACTGGTGGTAAATTATTATTTTTATTGTATTGTTTGAGCTGGTTTTTACTTACTTTAAAATAATAAAGCTGAAATTTTTCTGATAGTTCTGGTGAGTATCGTTTAATGTCTTTTTCTGTGAAGCCTTGTCTTGCCTTGGGGGTAGGATGAAATTCATGGCCAAAAATAAGAGATTGTTCTGATTGAATAAAATTAAGGGATTGCTGATTTGAATGGGGTGATTGTTTTAAGAAATACTCTATTATTTCACAGCTTTGCATTGCCTGCTGAATAAACTCTAGATTAACAGATGATTGGTGGTGTTTAGCAAGTACATTAGTGATGGTAAATGTCAAATCACTAAAGTTAAGCAATTTGCCTAGTGGTTGTTGATTTGATGTAATGATTGGCGAAGAAATATAGCTAAAGTGATAGGTTAAACTTGGCTTTCGTATCGCGATCACAATTTTTTTTTGATCTATCTGACTATCTGGTAGTGTGAGGATGAGTTGATATTTTTTATCGACTAATGAGGCCCTATCATCTAAATGAGCATAGACTGTGTCTTCTTGTTCTAATGGCAAAAGGCTTAGCCAGTGATGAGGGGCAGCGACTTCACGGCAATAACAGTTTAATAGTGCTTGGATGGAGTAACGTTCAGCTAAATGATTTGAGTGTAGGGCTAAGTTTGTGGTGGTGGGGCAGGTAATATATGAGTTAGGATTAGGCATGATAAGACCTCGTAACTGTGTACTGGCGTTTGCATAAGTAAATGATGAGAGAAAAAGCAGCTATTAATAAAATAAAGCTGCTGATGATAAAAGGTGCTGTTATCCCTAGGAATTGATAGCTAAAGCCTGCGGCTAAACCTGCACAAACACCAGCCCATTTGCTAATGCTGTCAAGCCAACCGAAGACTTTACCTTCTTGTTGTTGTAATTTGAGTGTTGCAATCATCCGGTTTAGGCTGATAAATCCTAAGGTAATTGCCGCTCCCATTACAATACGTAATATTATTAATGTGAAAAATCCTGTAGTTATGCATTGCCAGTACAGGCTGAAGGCTAAGAGTATCAGTGCACCAGTAAAAATCCAGGGTTGTTGTGATGGTTGTTGTCGGTATTTTTGCAGAGAAAAAATACTGATTAAATAAACCGCATGTGGCAAGCCAAAGAGCAGTCCTAATATTAACCCCGAGTGAATATTAAAATGGGCCTGTAAAAGAGTAATAAAATAAGGAAAGCTTATAACAGTGCTAAAATTGAAGACAAAGCTTGCAGTTAATAAGCAATAATAAGGCAATATATTAATTGCTGGGTCTATTAATTTTGGTTTTGAATTAGGCGTAATTTTATTATGACCAAAATTTTTATTTTTATTCTCATCTTTAGGAACAGAAAAATAAATAATAATGGCTGAGATAAATGTTATTAGTGCTAATAGAAAATAAACATTTAAAGGAGAAAATGAATTGATCAAAAAACCAATAAGTATTGGGGCGATAAGAAAAGCAGCACGTGCTGAGAACTGAGTAAGGTTGAGAAGCTGGCTTAGTTGCTGACGGTGGCTTGTTGTTGCCAGGTAGGCGTTTGCAGCAGCAAGTGTGCCCCCTAGTAAGCCTTGTAAACAGAGTGAGAGAATAAAGAGACTAAGACATCCTGATGAAAAAGCAGCAATTAAAAAGCTTATAGAAAGACCAAGTTGTGCTCTAAGTAATGCCGATTTTTTGTTTATTTTATCAGCAATTTTTCCCCAAAAAGGACTGGCAATTGCAGTTAATAGTGTGGGCAATACATATAAAAAGCCAACCAAAGGTGAATGACTTAATTGAAAATTTTTATCTAAAATAATGCTAAAAAAAGGCGCAATGCCAAGTGTTGCTGAAGCGGCAATAAAGTGGCACAAAATAATACTAAAAAGTGTAGATTTTTTCATCATAACTGTTGCCATTTTAAAAAGTTAGGTGCAGTTTTACCATAAAATTTATTAATATCAGCCGCTGCTGTTGTTGATTTAGGTAATAAGGTCCCCGCGGTATAAAGGTGCTTTAAGTAAAGGTAATCATCTTGTAATAAGGCCTTTTTGCAAAAGCTAATATTTATATTTTTTTCTTCACCCTGGCTTTGATCTTTAAGAGTTTTCTGTTCAAACTGATCAAGCTTATTTTTAATGGTCATTGCTAGTTGGTTGTATGCTTGCTTTCTAGTGATTAGGTTCTCTGCAATCATCGGCTCGATAATACAAGCAAGGTTGAGCTGAAGGGTAATTGTTGTAAACATTTGCAGTAAAGTAGTATTACTATCAGTTAAAATACGTTGATCAATAATTTTTTTGAGATAATCTTTTGATTTAGGTAATTTTTTAGTCAATATTTTAGAATTGATTCTGGGGGAATCATTGTCTTTAAATAATAGTGATAATTTTTTTGACGTTGGATCAATAACAAGTAGGCTATTTTGTTGGTTGGCTTCTAAAGTAATACCATAAATTAGCCATAGTTTTAAATGAGTGTGAATTGTAAGATCAAAATAATTTTTCATAAACTGATTGGTATCTTTATTAAAATGATCATTGATTAAATGCTGAATTATGAGTTGACCATTATTTTTTGCACAAAGTGCAGCAATTGGAATAATCCAGTGACTATTTAACTGACTCGGGTATTGACGCAAAATAAAGGCCAGCATCGGATGAGAGTTGATATGCATGCCGGTGTGTTCTGTTGTCAGGCAAATATTTTCTTTAAGCTCAGGATCTTGTGATCGAATATACTCAAGTAAAGATTGAACCTGATGACCATCATTGATGGTACTGGCTTTTATAGTGCGAATATTTTTAGCACTGAGTGTGCGAATATCTAAAGGTAGCTTTAAGTGAAAATGGCTATAATTTTTTATACTTAAACTGCGAATTGATAAGGTTGGATTAACAGTGAGAAATGAAACAGGTGCTTTAATAATCTTTAATTTAATACCTTGCTCATCAAGCAAATTTTGTAGCCGATGGATTAAAAATGGATGAACCGGAAGTAGAGTATGAGTTTGTTGAAGCGTTGGGTTTAAACCAACGCTACTAAAGCTTGGCCAAAATATAGGAAGAGTACCTGATAAAGTGCTTAGTGATTTTGGTATTGCGACCCAGTTGAGTTTAAATTCAGCTTTAAATTCAGTTGTATAGTGATATAAATCTTTTGGATTAAAGCCTAGTTTTGCTCTTGCAGTTGGGTATAGTGGATGATCCAAAAAGGCTGCAATATGGTCATATTGCAATAAACTTGAAAAATATTTTGGGGTTGCTTTGTGAATTTGAATGCATTTTGAATGTTTTGCTTGTTGATTACAAATGATTGTTTGATATGTGGCGGCTTTATATTCATTGATCGCAAATGCTAGCGATAAAGAGGAGTGTTCCTGTGTGGGGTATTGTTGATAGATGGTTTTCAATAATGGAATAATTTTTGTTGATGGCTGGTATTGATCATTTTTTTTGAGATACCAAATCGGGGCTGTCACTGACCATTTTTGCATAAAGTGGTATGCTTGAATGGGAAAAATAATTTCTTGTGAATTAAATTGGCATTGTAGCCAATGGCTATTATTGAAGGCGATAGGTTGTTTAAAATGTAATTTAAATTTTGAAATATGGATAGTGTCAATGTCTATTATTTTTCCAGTAGTAAATCCATTCATGTTTTCTCGAATAAAAGTGTTTAGTAGACGAAAAATAAGGGTGCTACGAGCCTCTCTCCACTGTTGTAAGGTGATTTTCATTGAATTATCCATTGTAATCGATTTTTTTGTTCAGCAAGAGACTGAATTAAAATTTCTTGACTGGGAGAGATAAGGCGTAGTGCCGCCAGATAATCTTTATTTGAATGAGTTTGTTTGACAAACTCTTTTTCTTGTTTAAAGTGATTTAAATCAATTTTAATTTGATTGTTTTGTATGTGTGTTGGCACAGGTGCTGTTTGTATGATGCCTGTTTGCTGGTGAGTGAAATAGTGAATATGAGCAGATTGATTATTTTGGGTTAATTTTCTATAAGGATTATTCAGTAAGTAGTCAATAATTGTTTTAAAGTACTGGTTATTAAATAAGTCATCGAGTAGAAAGTCTTTATAATCACCGGCACTACGGTAATTAACTTCAATGATTTTTGGGCCTGTAGGCGTTTCAATAAATTCAGTATGGCATGCACCAAAATTGACTCCAAGTTGATTAATCATTTGCAACAATACTGATGTGATTTCTTGATCAAATTGGTTAACCCAACGGGCCCCTTGCTCGATAAAATGAGGAGGTGAGGTAAGTTCGGTCCTAAAGCCTCCGAGCACTTGTAGCTTCTTGCCGTTGCCGAGAGTTTCTATGCTACAGACTTGGCCTTCGATAAATTCCTCTATAAGTAAGCTGTTGTTAGGAGATTGTTGCCATAATATTTGACAGTAATCTGTAAGTTCAGTGATTGAGTGTATTTTTTTGACATTAATGCTTGCCACGCCTAAATTTGGCTTAATAATGCAAGGGTAAGTAATTTGATTAATAATTTCTTTAAGTTGAGTTTGATTTGAGATTTGGTAGTACCAAAGTGTCTCCAAGCCTAATTTTGTGAGTTGTTCTCTCGTTTTTGCTTTATGTTTGGTAATGTGACAACTAGGCCAAGATTTGCCCGGAAGATTATAGAAATCAGCAACGATAGCGCAACTACTTTGTAAATGATCACTGTTACTGAATACGGCAATCGGGCTAATGTGCTCTTTTTCTAATTTAGTGAGTACTTCGATGGGGTTAAAGACATCACATGCATGAATAGTAATATGATTTAAAAGTGGTGCTAGAGATGCGGATTGTTGATGATCTTCAGGGTGATCTGTTAATAGTGTGACAGGGTAGCCTTGCTTGATGATTTCAGGTAAAAAACCGTGATTGATTGATTCAGTTGTGACGTGAGTTAAGATAATAAATGAGGGTGTCATAGTGATTTTCCTTAAAAAGTTAAGGAGGCGCTAAGGGTAAAAGAGCGTCCAGGCGCTGGAGTGATGCCTTGACTGACATCGACATTGCGGAAGAAATAGCGTTCATCAAATAGATTCTGGATAGAAAAACCAATTTGAGCATTTGCTCCATGTGCAAGTTTAAAGCTGCGTGTGATTGCTGTACTCCAGAGCCAATAATTAGGAATGGGGCCTTGTGTCGTTTGTTCAGTTGTTGTATTAGCAGCATCACTGAAGGCTGAGCCGATATAATAGCCACTGAGATTGTAAGTCCATTGTTTAAAATGGTAATTTGAGATGAAACTAAACTGATTTTTTGCAGCATAAGGCATTTGATTACCTTTATTTTCACCTTGCATAATTTCTGTATTCAGGTAAGTATAGCCGAGGCTAAAGTCACTGTTTGGTAAAAATTCGGGTATATAATGCAGCTGAGTTTCTATACCTTGTTCACGGCTAGCACCAATATTGACAAGATCATTACCTTGCTTTTCTATTTTATCTTGAAAATCTGTTTTAAACAGTGTAACGGTGGTACTGACCTGCTTATTCCAGTTTATACGTGAGCCTAGCTCATAGTTCCATGCTTTTTCAGCGGCTAGACTTTGTCCATTACTGTTGGCAACTTGTGAGAGTTGGGGGGCAAGTAATGAGCGTTGGGCATTTGCAAATAAATAAACTGGTTGGCTAATTTGGTAACCAATCGTAAGGCCTGGTAATAGCTCTGAAAGGTTATTGTTAATTGCTGAGCCTGCTAAGCGATCTGTGAAGTCTTGGGCAACGCGTTCATAACGTAAACCGGGAGTAATTTGCAAGCGATCATTGTTAAAATATAGGGTATCACTCACATAAGCAGCATAAGCGCTAGTGCTTAAACCCCAATTTCTTGTCGTTGTTGTGGCCGCTGTTGTAATATTATCTTTATAGACCGGGTAGCTGATTCCTTCATGTAGATAGCGTGCACCTAGAATAATTTTTTGTTTTATTGAGCTGTTTAGCATCTGGCTATAACGAGGTTCTGTACCGAAGACGAGAAAATTACGTGGTGATTGATCAATGTCAGTTGGTGTAACACCGGCAGTGCCTGGATCTTGCCAAGCAAAGTTACGATAACTTTTATTAAAGTAATTTGACCAGGTTAAGTTCCTCGTAGGTGTAAAATCATGGCTGATAATTAGAGAGGCGCGCAATGCATGCGCTTGGTAGCGGTTGTCAGGTGTGTTGGATTGGCGCCAATTATTATTGTATTGTTCAGGTGTCAGTGCACCTGGTAACTCGGCATCTGCATCATAATACTGTAGATTCGTTTTAATTTCTGTTGTTTCAGTGGGCCAATAATCGGTATTTAATAAGATATTATTAATTTTTGTATTCGTATGTTGCCGGTCACCATTGCCTCGTGTGGTATTAATTTGTAATTGCGCGCCAAAATTATCAGTAATAAAGCCTCCAATGCCAACATAACTCTTGGATAAAAATTGCCCAGTAGCGGCGGCGGTTACTGATTGTTTTAGTGTGGCTGTTCTTTGGTTGGGAATAGGTTTAGTAATAATATTAATTACACCACCGACATTATTTGGGCCATATTGAACAGCTGCACCACCGCGAACAATGTCAATTTTTTCGACAGTATCGAGAGTGACAGGAAACAGTGATAAACCTGTTTGACTGTAGGGTGCAAGTGCCAATGGTATACCATCAACGAGCACCTGCAAGTCAACACTACGCAGCGGATTTAAACCTCTGACGGAAATATTAGGTAAAACCCCAGTGCCTGAAGTTTCATCTTGTACACGAATGCTTGGTACTTGGCGTAAAACCTCTTGAATGTCCTGAGCACCGGATTGCTCAATTTGTTGTTGGCTGATGATATTGCGTGCGCCAGGGTAGCTTTTTACATCTTTTTTGGTGCTAGAACCGAGCCAATTACCATTGATGACCAGCGATTGTGTGTTTTCTATTAATGCCGATTGTTCAGAGGGGATTTTCTTAGAAGACGGTATTGTTGCTGATTTTTCATTGTGTTTTTTGTGTTCTGGCTCTTGATCTGGTTTTAACGTGGTTTTTGCTAAAGCTGCTTGTAGAAAAGTCAACGTTAAAGTTGCGACAATCAATGTTCGAGTAATTTTGGTCGCGCTGACCGTCTTTCTTGTCATTAGGGGATTAAGTGAAGCTAAAACCATGATCTGTGTAGTGTCCAATTTTATTAATGATAACCATTCTCAAAATGGATTATACATGTTCGAAACTTCGAATCAAGTTGTTTACAATATTTATATGATATGAGGTTATTTAGGTGCAATGTAAATTATAGATAATAAATTCTGATGGTATTTTTAATTTTACATTATTAT
Source organism: Piscirickettsiaceae bacterium NZ-RLO1 (assembly GCA_001644975.1). GTDB lineage: Bacteria > Pseudomonadota > Gammaproteobacteria > Piscirickettsiales > Piscirickettsiaceae > Piscirickettsia. The sequence continues at coordinate 17,445 of LVCQ01000021.1, read as the reverse complement.
ATGAATTTAATTATTATTAATATATGAAAGATGCTAATGCATGTTAGGAATTTGATATATATATATCATTAATCTTTCATTGTATTGAGATGTTTTTGTTTAAAATGAGGTTGTGGCTTATTTAATGTTGGTAAGGCTGTACATAAACTGGCACTTATCCTTAGCTTTGATTGTGCATTGGTAAAGTATCTTCTTTTGTTAGTTTTGGTTACCTTTTTGAGTCTGGGTGATTGTTTTTAGATTTTATATATGTATGTTCTGTAACGATTGTATATAAAAATTTATGATAATGACAATCATAATCATTCTTAAATTGTGTTGATAATAGTGATTAAGTATGTAAAATGGGTGGGCTATTTTGTAATTAGGGGCAGTCCATTGAATATTTTTTACTCATTAGTGACTCTTTATCAGCATGTGAGCAGCGTCGGCTTACTATTGATCGTGATGGGGGCGTTTACACTTGCAATATTATTATTAAAAATTTTTCAATTCAGGCGCTTAGGTTTATCTAAGGTCCAGTTCATTGATCAGGCGTTAACGTATGTAAAAGCCGGACAATATTCACAAGCACTACAATCTTTGGGCACCATTAAACATCCAGTTGCCGCTGTATTACAGGCATTGATTGAGAAAAAATTTCAGCATGATGAATGTGTGCAATATGTTGAAGCTGAGGTTCAGCGTGTTGGAGAAGCAAGATTGTCCCAGTTAGAATCTTATTTGCGGCCGATTGAGGTGATGTCTAATTTAGCACCGTTAGTGGGTTTGTTGGGCACGGTCCTTGGGATTATTATGGCATTTTCTGCTGTAAAGTCTGCAACTTATGTTGACCCTGGACAGTTATCAAATGGTATTTCTCATGCATTGGTTACAACAGCTTTAGGGCTATGTGTCGCAATTCCTGCACAGATTGGTTTTCATTACCTAGATAGTTGTATTGAAAAAGTACGTTTGCTTATGTCTGATAGCGTTGCTCAAATAATAAATCAACCTGCTAAAATATAATAATCTAGAATAGAAATAGAGCATGAGTAGCATACACTTTAGACGGCGACGTAAATCGGGGCGAATTAGTTTAGTACCGATGATTGATGTACTTTGTTGTTTGCTGATTTTTTTTATGTTAAGTACTCAGTTTATTCGCTGGGGTGCACTGGATATTCAGGTGGCAAGTCATATTGCGTCAGTATCTAGGCAAGACAAAAAGTTAGAGCCGATTAAACTTTATCTGAGTGTAGATCGAGTACGGCTTGACCAAGCAGAGTTCACTTTGCCTGGTTTAGTGCGAAAATTAAAAGATCATACAAATACTAGGGCTGATCTCAATCAGCTTGATATTCGTTTGTTTGTCAGTAAGAAAACACAATTGCAATTTACTGTAGATGTTGTTGAAAAATTACAAGAATTAGGTATTAAAAAAATCAAATTTGAAAAAAGCAATGTTTGAATCAAAGCGCCAAAAATCTAAAGAAGTTGAATCAGTATTTCCCTTGATTAATATTATTTTTTTATTAATAGTCTTTTTTCTAGTGGCAGGAAGAATTAGCTCTAATCAATGGCAGGTTACTCCTCCTGTTATTAAGAAGCAGACAATCAGAATGGAGAGGAATCTAGCGAAAGAATGTACAGTTTATTTAAAAAAGAATGTTATTACTTATAACACAAGTACGATTGATTTAAATAAAAGGAGTGAATTTGCTGAATTAAAAAAACAGTGTGGTAATCAGGGTATTATCATTGCTGCTTCCGATGATTTACCGGCACAGCGTATGATTGAATTTCTAGATCAAGCAAAAGAGCAAGGCTTTAAAAAAGTAAGCATTTTAGTGATGAGTCATTACTAATGGAAATTAAGCATCGCCATATTATTTTTACTACTTTTTTAAATATATTTTTTGTGACTTTAGGGATTTTTATTTGGCAGTTATTTCAAAGTCATATACCTGCTGGTGGTATCGTTGGTCAAACTGTGACGATAGAGTTGAGTGATCATAATGATAATAATCATGCTAAATTGATTCAATCTCGACATGACGTTAAACACATATCAAAAGATATCACAAAAAATGCTAAGGTACCTAGGGCAGAGAGGGAACTAAAGAAATATCAAAAGCCTCAAGCTCAATATCAAAAAAAGATCATGGAAAAAGGTGTAAAAATATCTAGTGATTCTAAAGTGCAAGCTAAAAATAAAGAAATAAAATTAATTGAGAAAGTAGAGACTAAACAAAAAATAGAAAGTCAGCTAGAGATAAAGCCAAAGCCTGCTCAGAATCAAGCTAAACGTTTTAATAAACAGCCAGAAAAACATCCGTTAGGAAAGACACACGCTCATAAAGGAGCTCAACGTGAAGGGTTGGGAGGGAAAAGCCTATTATCACCCTCTTACTTGCAGAAGTTGCTAATTCATCTGCAAAAGTATAAATACTATCCGCCATTTGCATTGCGCCGACAAATTATGGGTGAGGCAAAAGTGAATATTAGATTAACTTGCCAGGGAAAAGTTGAAAGTTATCAGCTTGTAAAAAAAACAGGCAGTCGCTTGCTTGATAATGCTGTTCGGCAAATGATGAAGCAGGCAAGCCCGTTTCCTGCACCTAAAGTCTGTCAAGGAGCGTTTAATGTGGTGGTACCCATCGAATTTAAAATTTTAGCATCTTAAATGATACTTTAATTTAAAATTTAATTTTTAAACTATGTAGATAGATTAGGAGGTATAGATTCATGCAGAAACTGGTTAGTTTATTTATTATAGCCATTGCCGTATTGCCTTTAAATTATTACGCAAGCACAAATCAAGAGATTAATACAGTGATGGGGCATATTATGGTTAAAGTGCCGGTTAAGCGTGTGATTACATTAGAGCATCGTTACACAGAAATGGTCTTAAGCCTCGGTGTTATCCCTATTGGTGTGGCGGATATTAAAAGTTATCAAGATTATGATGGTGTTGATGAGGAAAAACTCAGAGGAGTTAAAAGTGTAGGGCGGCGTGCAGCGCCTAATTTAGAGTTGATTGCTAGTTTGAAACCCGATTTAATTATTGGTGCTAAATTAAGAAATGCTTCGGTTTATCCTGTACTTTCTTCGATTTCTTCAAGCTTGTTGTTTAACTATATTCAAATGCCCAATGATAAAGCGCAGCCATTAGCAAGGTTATTTGCTGAGCTTAATACTGTTGCTAAGCTACTAGGTAAAACTCAGCAGGCAAAAAAAATCATTGCAGATTATAATAAAACAGTTACAGAGGCTAAAGCTACAATTGACCAATTAAAACAGCAAGGTCTATTAAAAAGTGATCGAGTCGCGATTGCTCAGTTTCTACCTGGCAGTCCTAAACTGCGGCTATTAACGACAGATTCTGTTGCGATTGAAGCGCTAAAGTCGATTGGCTTGAAAGCCGCATGGCCTGTCAAAGGAGGGCCTAGTACATTGGGCTATCGTACCGTGGGTATACAGAGGTTATCAATACTAGGCCAGGTGAATATGTTTTACTTTAATGAGCGGGCAGATGATTCTTATCTAAAAAATACTCTTAGCAATCCACTATGGTTAAACTTACCTTTTGTTAAGTCTGCTTTGACGTATCGCTTCTGTCAACAAATATGGCCTTGGGGTGGACCTATCGCACTAGAAAAATTTATTAATGAAGTTGTGGGTAGTTTAAAGCAAAAGAGTCAAGAGTATGCAGAAAATGCAGCTTAATAAGCAGTGTTTATTTCTGGTTGTAATGACTGCTTTATTATTAGTTACTGCTGTTTATTATCTTAGTTTAAGCAGTGATCTAAGTTTACTTGATTTATACACTGGTTTTATAGAGCACAATACTTTGTTTTGGTATCTAGGTTTGCCTAGACTCGTTGCTGCTTTGCTTGCTGGCGCTGCCTTTGCAATTGCGGGTGCTTTATTTCAAGAAGCAAGCCGCAATTTGCTTGCCTCGCCTAATTTATTAGGTGTCGGTGCAGGCGCTCATTTGGCGCTAACTATTGCTCTGATTGCCGTTCCTGCTCTAGTTTCTGAGCATAAAGTGCTCATTGCAAGCTTGGGTGGTGGTTTGGCTGCTGCTTTGGTCTTCTGGGTGACGAGTAAAGAGCCTGAGCCGGTACGGATTATTTTTGCTGGGGTTGCCATTTCATTGGCTGTTAGTGCCTTGGCAGCTGTTTTAAGTTTATTTTATGAGCAAAGTGTTAGTGGTTTATTTTTATGGGGAGCTGGTGATGTTGAGCAGCAAGGCTGGTCGCAAATTTCAGCGACCTGGTTATGGTTATTATTATCTTTGTTTGCCTCATTATTATTAAGCTGTGTCATTATGGTGTATCAACTCGGTGATGATATTGCGTCCTCACTTGGTGCTGGTGTACAGTTATTACGTTGGTTGATGCTTGGCATTGGGGTGATACTGACGGCGGTCGCTGTGACTTTAGTTGGGCCAGTGAGCTTTATCGGTTTATTCGTACCTAATGTATTGCGTGTTATTGGCTTGCCCATTAATGCTTATTTTTTGTTGATTTGCATGGTGGTAGGGAGTTTAACTCTGCTTATGGCGGATCTACTGCATTTAATCTTTTTTAAATATACTTTGGTAAATATTCCCGTTGGTGTGTTAACTGCTGTGCTTGGCGCGCCTGCACTATTGTGGGCGTTAGCAAAAATCGGCCGACTATCTTTCAGTCATAATGAAACGATTAGGTTATTTATTCGTAGTCAGCCAATTTCAACCGGCTATTTGTTAATTGCTTTAATTGTCATTGTGTTGTTTAGCTTATTGTATAGTGGTGGAGTTCATTTAACTTTTCAGCAAATTTTTAATTTCGATGTGTTAAAGGTTCACTCTTTAAGTCATTTATTAATTATAGATTTGCGTTTACCTCGGGTTATTTTAGCGATTTTAGCCGGTGGTGCTTTGGCTGTCAGTGGCTTGTTTTTCCAGGGAGTGATTCAAAACCCTTTGGCAAGTCCTGAAGTTTTAGGGGTGAGTCAGGGGGCAACGTGTTCAGCTTTATTGCTATTTTTAGTGTTACCTACAGCGCCTTGGTGGTCTGTGCAGCTTGCTGCGTTAGTGGGTGGAATGATTGCGTTTGCTATTGTGGTATTGATGGCTAAAAAATTAGGGTTTCGACCTTTGCAATTGGCGATGATTGGTATTTCGTTAGGTGCATTTTATGCTGCATTAAATACGGGTATACTGGCTTTTTCAGGTATGCGAGTGAGTGAGACAATTCGCTGGCTATCGGGTAGTTTTTACGGCCATAGCTGGTCTGATGTTTGGCACTTACTTTTTTTATTGGTTTTTATCCTGCCTTTATGCTTTATTCTTGCTCCTTGGTTAAACATTTTAAATTTGGGTCATGAAAAAGCGCATAGTTTAGGATTAAATTTGATCAGAGTACAGTTTGCTTTATTATTTTTAGCTACTTTATTAGCTTCTGCGGTTGTTGCTACTGTTGGGATGCTAAGTTTTATTGGTTTGATGGCACCGCATTTAGCTCGGTTATTTGGTTATTATCAAGCACGAGCGTTAGTTTTAGTTAGCTTTTTACTTGGAGCAATCTTAACAGCATTTGCTGATGCTATAGGAGTCACTCTCTTTGCACCTACTGAGATACCAGCAGGATTAATTGCTGCGATTGTCGGCGCTGTTTATTTATTATTTTTACTGCAGCGCCAAGCAAGATCAACGTAGTGTGATGTTAAATCATATTGCATCGGGTAATTTAAAATCAGTATCTGATATAAATTCGCTTAATATAGTATGGTTAGGCAAGGGTTTGCTACTGATGACTTCGATAAAGTTTTTTGAATTTTCTGATATAGTATCCAATAACGCCAAAGAGGCCGTAGCTAATCCTAATATATAATTATTAGGGACAACTATAGATGTTGCAGAAACATCAGTATAGCTGTTAAAGCTTTTTTTATTGGCTGTTTGATCGATTTTTATACTAGTAAACTCATTTTCGAGTGTGTAATTATTGAAAATATTTTTTATCTCTTGCTTAATCGCACGAGATATTTTTTTGGCAAGACCAATTACTGAATGTTGATTATAGTCTTTTGGTAGCTCAATTACAGCATCTGTAAAATAATTTCCTATTGCCCATTGATATTTCTTGTCTTTTTTTTGACAAAATTTTCTTAAATCGATAGGAATGCGCAATGTACAGTGATTAGGCGCATGGCCAATATAGGGGCCAATTTTCATTATTAAATAGGCAGTCCGAATTGACTGGAGTGATATTGATGGATGATTCTGGTTTAAGTTATTAAGGTAAGCTAATGTGTCGTTAGGAATAAGTAATTTATTATAATAGGTATCTAATTTTTGTTTGGAGGTATCTATTATTTCATCAAAATTATGATCATTGGAATTTAATGTGCTTAAATTAGAATGATGAACTATTTTTGTTTTGCTGATTTCTTTTAGTAGTTGATTTGTAAATGAGACGAGAGAGTAACCATCTCCTGCAGCATGAGAGAGTGATATGCCTAAATATTGCTGATTTTTAGTTGATATTAAGGATGCTGAAAAAAGATAGTTTGGAGTTAATCCTTTACTTTCTGGTCCTAATTTTCTTAAAAACGAAATTGGTAAATTAGAAATATTTTCTTTATTTAGTATGGAATTATCTTTTAGATAAATCTGGTTTATATGAAAAAAATTTTCTATATAGTTAAACTTTAATTTTTCATTTGATTTTTCTATTTTTGATGAGAATCTGTTGGGAATTACATTTAAGATGCTTTTTTTTAGAGTGTTTTTTGATATAGGGTTAGGGATTTTTACGAGGATAAATATAGGGGTTTTATTAACAAATTCTTTATCGACACCGACTAACTCAATTTTTTTTTCATGAAGATTCATGTACTACCCTTTGATTTAACCTTAGGACTGGGGTCATAAACTAAAGTTATTGTATGTTTTTCTTCAGAATGATAGCTATAAAGGGATAGTAAAATAGTTGGTTTTAAAATTAAGATTTAAATGATATATTTATATATACTTGTTATGGCGTAGTTAATTTAGTTAAGATGCAGTCTATAAGTTTTTATATTTATAGCTTAAATAATAAGTTACTATTCTTGCTAATTTAGTTAAGATAACTTCATAAAGTTTAGTGATAAATATTAACCAAATATTTTCATTAAGTGCTTTTGTTTAGAAAAAATCTTATTGTTTTTTATTTTATTTATGTATGATCATTGCATTGATTCGATCTATGTTTATTGTAAGAATGCTGCGCATCGTTTTGTGCTTGTATTTTCCTAGGTTATTTTTTTGTTTTTTAATATCGATTATTAAACCCATTAATATTTTTGTATGGTTTTTGCAAAAAGGGTTAATTTGTTGATTGAGAACTTTAGGGTCTAGGTAGGTGCGATGATCCTCAAACTTTCGTGCTAGGTATTTAGCCGTTAAATGGCGGCCTGCTAGTTTATTGTGTTTATTAGTACCTAAATTGATACGTAGTGGGATAGGTTTTTTTTGAGAGTTAGAGGAGTAGTGTCTTAAGTCTGTAATAAGCTGCTTATAAAGTTTATTTACTGTCATTTATTTCTCGTGTTATATATAGGCTATGGTTAATAGCGTCAATTCAATCCTAGCTTTATGGGTTCTTAATGAGCCTATAACTTCTACTCCTACTCCTAACCTTTTGAATATAGGCTATAGAGATCCGCTTCGTGTAGTGTCAGTCGATTTAAGCAAAAAGTGAAGAGGTGATATTATTCACAATCATCTTGGTCAAGTTTTTTTAAAGTAAGGCCTGAGAATATTCCTTGTTGTAGGGAGAAATTGCCATTACCATCAACTTGATTAAACCAATAGCAGCTGTATTCAATATCATCTGTGTATGAAGATTGACTACAGACTCGTACTGTCATTGGCGGCCCTCCTGATTTAAGTGTTACGACATCACCAACGTCTAATTCATGCTCTTGTTTCATACATTTTTATCCTTATTTTCCTTGAGTTAGGATTTGTTTTAGCACTACGTTATATGTAAATATTAATAAGGTGCCTTAGTGATTCTAATCGGAAATTATTGTAGGCAATACTGTAATTTATATTGAAAAATCTATGTATCACAAGATTATACTCCTGATATTTACGTCTAACTCTAGAGAAATAATTACATATTGCTAATGTTAGATGTTTATTGATTACTGATAATAATCTTGTCTTTAAATAAACTATATATAGAAATTATGTTTAAATTTATTGAGATATTAATAGGAAAGTTATTTATAAATATATAGTTATATTGTGGCTGTCTTTTTAATATTTCGGCGCTTATTTAATATAATAAGCGATTATCAGCCTATATAATTTTAGAAAACTTTGAAGTGAATATAGTTTTTGCTAGAAAATAAAAATTTACAAAACATTAGTAAATTATGATTTTATTGTTTTTTCGTTCTTACTTGCTTATAGAATGTGAGTATACTGATATTAGTACACGCACTGATTGACTACATAATAAGGAACATTTGCATGAGGCACAGTGACTATCCTCACTTGTTTACTCCATTGGATTTGGGGTTCACTACATTAAAAAACCGAGTGATTATGGGGTCGATGCATACGGGACTTGAGGATATTAAAGACAAGGGTAAAAGCATGGCGGCTTATTTTTCTGAGCGGGCAAAACATGGTGTTGCGCTTATGGTCACGGGGGGGTATGCACCAAATCGCTCAGGCTGGGGCTACCCGTTTGCCAATAAGCTGACGTCAAAGTGTGAAATTGCTTACCATAAAACAGTAACGGATGCAGTGCACTTAGAAGGAGGCAAAATTGCTTTGCAAATCTTGCATACGGGTCGTTATAGTTACCATCCATTTGCAGTGGCGCCAAGTGCGATTAAAGCACCGATCAATCGCTTTAAACCGCGTGCACTGACTCGTTTGGGTATCGAGTTAACCATTCGTAATTTTGTGCGTTGTGCAACATTGGCTCAACAGGCAGGTTACGATGGTGTTGAAATTATGGGATCTGAAGGCTATTTAATTAATCAGTTTATTTCAACTCGGACGAACAAGCGCAGGGATCAGTGGGGTGGCTGTTTTGAAAATCGTATGTGCTTGGCCGTTGAGATTGTTAAACGCACGCGCAAAGCCGTTGGTGAGAACTTTATTATCATTTTCAGATTATCAATGATTGATTTAATTCCAGAAGGTAGCAGTTGGGAAGAAGTAGTTCAATTGGCTAAAGCTATAGAACATGCTGGGGTGACGATGATTAATACGGGAATTGGTTGGCATGAAGCGCGTATTCCAACCATTGCGACGATGGTGCCGCGGGCCGCGTTTGCTAGAGTAACTAAAAAACTGAAAAAAGAAACTTTAATCCCTTTGATCGCCTCTAATCGAATTAACAACCCAGAGCAAATTGAATCTTTACTAAAGAATGGTTTTTGTGACCTTGTTTCAATGGCACGTCCTTTTTTAGCGGATGAGCAGTTCATTAGCAAGGCTTATCAGAGTAAAGCAGATAGTATTAACCCTTGTATTGCTTGTAATCAGGCCTGTTTGGATCATGTATTTCAAATGAAGCGTGCGAGTTGTTTGGTAAATCCGCGTGCGTGTTATGAGTTAGAGTTAAATTACTTACCCGCGCAAGTAATTAAGCGTATTGCTATCATTGGTGCGGGCCCAGCCGGAGTGGTAGCGGCGATTGTATTGGCTCAGCGTGGCCATGTTGTCACACTATTTGAAGCGAGTGAATGCATTGGTGGGCAGTTAAATCTTGCTAAACAAATTCCGGGTAAAGAGGAGTTTTATGAATTACTACGTTATTTTAGCTATCAGCTTGAGCACTTGGATATTACGTTAAAATTGCATCACTATGCTGATGAGAGTGATATTATTGATCGGTTTGATGAAGTTATTTTAGCAACCGGGGTTAAGCCGCGGTTAGTAGACATTCCTGGTATTGGTCATAATAAAGTCTTGTCTTATTTGGATGTACTCAAGCACAAAGTGGTCGTGGGTCAATCTGTTGCTATTTTAGGTGCTGGAGGAATTGGTTTTGATACAGCAGAGTATTTATTACATGATCAGTCATTGACTGTCGATGAATTTTATCAAGAGTGGGGCATTGATATTACAATGAGGCACCGTGGTGGTGTATTGCCTGACCATAAAAAAGTCACAAAACCAGGTATTGCTCGGGAAATTTATTTATTGCAGCGTAAAACGAGTAAAATGGGTGCTGGTTTGGGGAAAACAACTGGCTGGATCCATCGTCAGCAATTAAAACATCATAAGGTGCAGATGCTCTCAGGTGTGAGTTATCATAACATCGATGACCAAGGCTTGCATATTACTTATCATGGCCAAGAGCAGGTATTGGCTGTTGATCATGTGATTACGTGTACTGGGCAAACGCCATGTCGTGAATTGTACGATGTCCTAAAAAAAATGGCGATTCCCGTGCATTTGGTCGGTGGTGCAGATGTGGCGGTAGAGCTGGATGCGAAACGTGCTATTAATCAGGCCTGTCGTCTTGCTGCAACTCTTTAACATAGTATATTTTAAAAATTTTTGGTTTTTATATGGTTATGATTGGTATCGTTTGCTGAACGCTTAAATTAGAGCTAAAACGTTTAGGAAAGCTGAGAGCGTATATTGTGCTTTTGTTTGTCATCATAATGCAAGTAAAGCGCATAAGAAAAAATGGCAAGATAGCTGATTAAAGGAATTAAAAAAGAGCTATGCAATGAAAATACATCGGCAACAGCGCCTTGTAATAAGGGGGTGATCGCACCACCGGTAATCGCAGTACTTAGGTAGGCTGACCCTGTGGGTGTTTTTTTACCAAGCCCCTTGAGTGCTTCACTGAAGATGGTTGGGAATAAAATAGAATTACACAGGCCGGTTATCAGCATAAAGGCAATTGCATAGTGGGAGTTGTGTGTGGTAATTGCAAGCGCGATACAACTACTGCCTGATAGGGCAAGCAGACCAAGTAAAATCGGAGAGCGAATATAGTGCAGTAAAGCACCGCCAGCAAAGCGTCCGGCTAAAAATAGGAGCCAGAACAGCGTTACATGGTGTGCTGCTTGTGCGGTAGAGGTCTCTGTCACACTTTGAATAAAGCGAACCAGAAAGCTGCTGATACTCATTTCTAAGCCGCAATCAATAAAAAGAGCTAAACAGCCGAGCCATAAGCGTGGGGATTCTTTAAAGCTAATACGCCTTTGAGCTTTATCTTGGCTTGATGGGTCTAACTGACTACTTTTTTTGATCTTAAATTGCTGGTGCAGTGCTGGCATAGGGGAGATAAAAGCGATGGTTGATAATAGTAATAGAGCGACTGCTAATAAACTGTAGGTGATGTTGATATGGTGAGCGATATTGCCAGGTTTGAGTAGGAATAGGGTTGCAAGCAGTGGAGCGGCGACAAAACCCGCTCCAGTAAAGGCTTGAGCAAAGGTTAAGCGTGATGAAGATTTTTCGGGTTGGCCTAATAAAGAAACATAGGGGTTCGAGGCGACTTCGAGCATAACAACCCCAGTTGAAATAATAAAGATACCGATTAGATAAACAATATAATAGTTAAAATAGGAAGCAGGAATAAAGCTGATACAGCCGAGGGCGGTTACGGCAAAGCCGAATACAATCGTTTGTTGATAGCCGATTTTTAAAATAAGCTTGGTCATGGGGATGGCAAAGAGGCCATATGCGGCAAAGTAAAAGCTTTGTACCAGCATTGACGTCGCATAATCTAGGTGAAATAGTGTTTGTAATTGTGGAATAAGCAGTGCATTGAGAGAAACAATGAGCCCCCAAGCGAAAAATGCTGGAATAATTAAGCAAAAAGCGAGCCGATGGCTTGAGTTTTGGGGGTGGCTCATATTCAGTTTCCTTAATTATATTATTACATGATTAATAGCGTCTATGCCTTGGGTCATACTGGGTGGTTGGTTGTGGATGGTAGAAGATGTTTAGGTAAAGCGCAAGTGATTTGTTGCAGGGCACACTTTACCTTATTTTAATTTAATCTAAATTTTAGATTTAGCTCTTGATAATGGTCTATATCCGCAGATATTAATGCATATCGTCTAAGCAAGATCACTTAATTGAGTGAGTGTGGGCGAGGGAGTTGTTTAGCGCTACTCTTATCCTTACCACTCTCGGACAAGCTCATTGAGTTTGTCTTTGATTTCACTCCATTTAGCAGCGTCTTCTGGCGCCTCTTGTTTCTCAGTAATCGTGTGCTCTTGCCATGCTTGAGCGAGTTCTGCGTTGAGTTCAAGAAAGTGTTCCTGTTCGGCCGGCAGTTCATCTTCAGCGAAGATTGCATTTTCTGGGCACTCAGGCTCACAGAGAGCGCAATCTATACATTCATCAGGGTCGATAACCAGAAAGTTAGGACCTTCTTTAAAGCAGTCGACAGGGCAGACTTCGACACAGTCTGTGTGTTTGCAACGTATGCAGCTTTCAGTGACAACAAATGCCATGGTAATCCTCAACGGTGGTTATTTTGATTATTGGTGTATTGTTAAATTTTAAGCGGACATAGTCTAGCATGAATTGGCTGTTCTGGGGATGATTAAGCGCTAGCGAAGCCCTTTGCATTACAACGCAAAAATAGATATACTACGCCAGTCTTTTATTGCGTTTATTCTAGAGTATAAATAGTCAAGCGAAGTAAGAGCATATTGCGGCGACTTTAAACTAAAATTGACTCTGGCTCTACGGGGTGAAGAATATGAGGTTTAGAGCGCTATTTTATTGATTTTATAAGAAGATAGGTTGAGGAAACGCAACGATGGTAACAATTCGTTTGGCTCGCGGTGGCGCGAAAAAACGTCCATTCTATCAAGTTGTCGTATCAGATAAGCGCAGTCCACGTGATGGTCGCTTCATTGAGCGTGTTGGCTTTTTTAATCCAGTTGCCCAAGATAATACAGAAGGCTTACGCCTTGATCTTGAGCGTGTTGATCACTGGGTTACACAAGGCGCACAAATGTCTGATCGAGTTGCAATGCTTGTTAAAAAAGCACGTAAAGCGGCGTAATTAAAGAAATTCCTTGTTGTAGCGGTAATTAGAAAATGAACACATCTCATCAGAATAAAGTCATTGTTGGGCGCTTTGGTGCTGCTCATGGTGTGTGTGGCGAGATTAAAGTTCACTCTTTTACTGAGCAAAAGGCAGCAATCTTAGATTACCGCCCTTGGTTTATTTACCAAGGTAAAGAATGGCAGGAAATTCCTGTATGCTCCAATCGTATTTCAGGCAAGGATATTTTGGCCAGCATCCGTGGGTGTGAGGATCGGGATATCGTTAAGCGCTATACGAACTGTGATATCTATGTGACTCGAGACCAATTGCCGGAGCTTGATGAAGGCGATGTTTATTGGGCGGATCTTGAGGGTTTAAATGTGCTGACAGTAGAAGGTCAGTGTTTAGGCACTATTGGGAGTATGCTTGAAACTGGAGCCAATGATGTCATGGTGATTAACGGTGAAGTTGAGCACTTGGTGCCTTATCTTGATCATGTTGTGATTAAAGTTGATCTTAAAGCGCAGCAAATGATTGTTGATTGGGATCCGAAGTACTGATGAATATTTGTGTTGTTAGCTTGTTTGCAGAGATGTTTCAAGCGATTACGCATTATGGTGTTACGGGACGTGCAGTGCAGCAGCAGGCAGTTCAAGTAAGTACCGTGAATCCGCGTGAGTTTACGCAAGATATTCATCGTACGGTGGATGATCGCCCGTATGGGGGAGGCCCGGGGATGTTGATGAAGGTTCAGCCGTTGCGTGATGCAATCGCTGCTGCGCGTAAAAAAACATCCGCACAGGCTCGAGTGATTTACTTGTCTCCACAAGGAACACCGTTGACCCAGAGTAAAGTACTTGAACTTGCTAAACGGCCTGAGTTGATTTTATTGGCTGGGCGCTATGAAGGCATAGATGAGCGTGTGATTGAAGCTAGTGTTGATGAAGAGATTTCGCTGGGAGATTATGTTCTTAGCGGTGGTGAACTTCCTGCAATGGTTTTAATGGATGCGATTATTCGAGTTTTACCTGGTGTTCTAGGAGATGCAGAGTCTTTTCAACAAGATTCATTTATGGCGGGATTGCTAGATTATCCGCACTATACTCGACCTGAATTGATTGATGGTCGTCAAGTACCTGAGGTACTGATGAGTGGTCATCATGAAAAGATTGAGCGTTGGCGTGAACAGCAAGCATTGGGGCGAACGTATTTAAGGCGCCCTGATTTATTTAAGCGTTTAGCGTTGACGGCACAGCAACAGATATTGCTGGATGAGTATTTGGCTAAAGCAGCCGGGTGCGGCTCTGCTAGTGATCTTGATAAAGTAAGTAATTCTTAATAACAGAGAGGTTCGCCATGAACGATATTATTAAGCAAATTGAACAAGAGCAAATGCGTAAAAACGCATTGCCTGAATTTAGTCCTGGTGACACAGTGGTTGTCCAGGTAAAAGTAAAAGAAGGAACGCGTGAGCGTTTGCAGGCCTTTGAAGGTGTTGTAATTGCTAAGCGTAAACGTGGATTACATTCTGCTTTTACAGTGCGCAAGATCTCTCATGGTGAGGGTGTTGAGCGTGCATTCCAAACACATAGTCCATTGGTTGACAGTGTTCAAGTGAAGCGCCGTGGTGCGGTACGCCGAGCTAAACTTTACTATCTTCGTGCTTTACGTGGTAAAGCTGCACGTATCAAAGAGAAACTGTAGTTTTATCATTGCCATTCGTGGTAGCCTAAAAGAAGGGGGTATTGCCCCCTTCTTTTTGTTTGGATGATGAAGTATGAAAAAAATGAATGATAGGCGAGTGAGCGAGTGAGTATGTCTTTATTTGGCCAATTGATTGGCACCATCGGCATGGCTTTGGTGGTGATTGCTTATTTTTTAGTTGTTTCACAGCGAGTGACTCCTGGAAGTTTGCCTTTCTCGATTATTAATTTAATTGGTGCTATTTTATTATTAATTAGCCTGTGTATACACTTTAATTTAGGCTCATTTACTATCGAAATTTTTTGGATTTTAATTTCTTTGTATGGCATTGTAAAATGGTGCTTGCAAAAAGCATTACACAATCAGAGAAAAGCCTAGTAATGCTTAAAGCGGTTATATTGAATGTAATTTGTTAAAAGACCCTTGGTTAAGAAAAAACTGAAGGATTTGAGTGTTTACCAGCTTGCACGAATCTGTACTTAAGGCTGAGGGTTAGAGTTTAGTTGTCTTTGTCCTTCGTTGTTTGCGCTGGATAGATAAGCATTATAGTACTGAAGAGTTTCTCCCTCGGGGGTTGGGGTTGATTCTTGTGAAGTAGCCTGCTGCCAATCCAGAGAGCTAATGTCTAGTAAACCTCTTGCAGCTTCAAAGTAAGGCTGAGCAACGAGGTAAGATTTCGCCGGCAACCAGCCTGACTTTTTGCAAAATACACATGCAGCATTTTTAAGAACAGTTTTAAATTTATCCAATTTTGTGGTTTCAGCCTCATCCTTGGTCACTACGCCACCAACTGCTCCTAAAAGCTCAGCTTCTGCTTCTTCATCATCATTGATGGCCTCTACATCTAATTTAAAAAGCTCAGCCATGTTTAATTTTGCTATATTTCCTCTTGCTTTGCAGCTCTCAATGACTTGCTCTAACCCTGAGACTAAAATGATTTTAATTAAGGTTGATTGTTTGGGATGTTTGAGAAGTGCTTGAAGGTGTTCTTTTTTATCTAAGCCAAGGCTATGAAGCGTTAGGAATATATCTTTATGTTCGACAATGCGGTCAAGTGCATCTGTATTATCAAGTATTGCCTGTAAATAAAACGCTGAATCAAGACTAATACTTTTTAAGTTTAGATAAGATTGATAAAATTTCCTGGGATCATTAAACGCTTTTTCTATATTTCTAGAATGGCATATATTATATTTTTCTAAAATGATATAGTCGACTATATGTATAAATGGCCTGCTACCTAAGCTTTTCTTTGCGAAGTTTTGTTTTTTTAATTGACCTGACTTATTGGTGTGAGGGGAAGCTTCTGGAGGTTTTGTGCGATCAATTAGATCTGCGTAATCCTTTAGGAGGTCTGGGCTATAGCAATTGTTAAGGTCTTTTGCTATAACTCGCTTACGTGTACAGGGCGATAGATAATTACCTTGCGTTAAGTTTTCTTTTAAATGCTCGCAATTATAATGCTGATTTTCATTGCCAATGGTAACAGGAGTTTCTATTGGCTCGAGGCTGATAGGACAGCATATGAGCTGATCTCTTTTCTCTATAAAGCTTTTTTGTTGTTGTTCAGTTAAAACCTCAAAAAAATCAGGCAATGGGAATGCTGCGTCTACACTCTGAGGAGAAAACCGTGATAACCTTGCTATACTCTCTCTACTGGTAGTATCTTCTGGAAATTCCAAAAGGCGTTGTCTTGGCCAAAAGCCATTAGGAAAGCGTGCATGCTCAAATGTTGCATAGAGATCAGAATAGAGAAAAGAAGAGTGTGTTGGCCCTTCAATAATAGCTCTAACTTCTTGAGACAAGTGAGAGGACCTAAAGATAGCTCGATCAATATCGGTTTCTCTAAGATCAGCCTGGCCTAAAAATGTACCTAAAAGGATAGCATGGTTAAATTGAGCGCCATTAAAGTGACTAACATTCCTTAAATCTGCTTTATATAAATCTGCGTAATTAAAATTTGTATTTTCTAAATTGGATCTGGTGAGTTTTGCTCGGTATAAATAAGCAGCTGATAAGTTTGCCTCTCTCAAATCAGCGCCACTAAAGTCTGCTTCTCGTAGGTAGGTTGCAGACAAGTTAGCACCTTTTAAATTAGCGCCAGACAGATTGACCTTATGTAAATTTAAACCAGATAAATCGGTACCTTGCAGGTCCCAGCCGCTTAAATTGATCGGATTTGCGCTACCTGAGGCAGCAGCAGAGTTAATTGCTGTAACAACATCTTCTCTAGCTCTTCCCATATCGTAATCTGCCTATTTAGTAAGTGGGTAATTTTCAAATAGAACGAAAGCACATAGTTAAACATATACTGTTTTTTTTGATATAAGCTTTATAAAGTAAAGATGAGTGTAAATAAATAACACCATTTTAATTTATAAAAAAATATAACATTAAAAGCCACAAGATAAACACGAGCCTTAAAATTTATCTAAATAATAGCCTTATTAAGATAAGGTTAATGTAGTTTATTTTTTCTTGTCAATATCTTAATTGTTTTTATTCGCGCTCTAAAATTTTTTAATATTACTATCATGGGATTACATATGGTATTTAATCATCAATTATAATAGAGGTAAAAGGTTACGCTGAATTTTTCAGGCTCATTCTAAACTGCCTTATGATTTTTCATCAGGGTGTAAGCCTTTTGAGAAAACTTTAGTAAGGTAATTCATAATCCACAGTTAATATGGATAAATAACATGAAAAAGAAGTTATTACTCCCTCCCTCCCT
>LVCQ01000020.1 GCA_001644975.1 Piscirickettsiaceae bacterium NZ-RLO1 | reverse complement strand
TTTTAAACTGATTAATCCTGATCCACTCTAGAAGCTGCAGATTGCACTTCAGACATTGTTAGTGCTCATTAGCTGTTTACTTATCATTGGACCAAAATTATGCCTAAGCCAAATTTCTCACTTTTCTCAAAATATAGAACTTAGTTTAGTGTCGCGACGCATATATTAAAAACATAAATTTTGTAATTTCACAATGAATTTTACAATTATAGTAAAAATAGTTGACGTCAGTTGATGATAAGACTGTTGGTGTATAGCCCCATAATTCATCTTTTGAAATTAAACTATGGGATTAACCATCTATTTTTTAGCTAATATTTTTTCCAGAACTGCTTCATAGATAGTGCTTAGCACAATAATATCTTGGCTGTGAACGCATTCATTCACCTGATGGATGGTTTTATTAGGAACGCCGAGTTCAACAACGCTGATGCCGTAAGGTGCAATAAAGCGACCATCTGATGTGCCGCCGGCTGTTGACAACTTTGGGGATATTCCCGTCGTTTGTGTTACTGCATCTTTTATTTTATTAATAAAGGGTGTATCCGTTGTTAAAAAAGGCTGGCCATTGATTTGCCAGTTTATATCGTAATTTAAGTTATTTGTATCAAGAATATTATAAATTTTCTCTTGAATCTGTTTGTCTGTTATTTGATTGGAAAATCGTAAATTAAAGTCGATGCAAACATGCGCGGGGATAACATTACGTGCTTGGCTTTCTCCGCCATGAATGCGGGTGATTTGTAATGAAGTTGCGGGAAAGTCAGCACTTGCTGTATCCCAGTGCTGTGCAGATAATTGTTGTAAAGCATTTAAACATTGGTGGAGAGGATTATTAGCCAAGTGTGGGTAGGCGACATGTCCTTGCTTACCATAAACTGTTATTTGCCCACTTAAAGAGCCACGGCGGCCGTGCTTAATAGTATCGCCTGCAGACTCCGTACTGCTAGGTTCACCAAGAATACAATAGTCAATATTTTCACCACGTTTTTTTATTAATTCTTGTAGCACCTGTTGTGTGCCGTGTGTTGCTGGGCCTTCTTCATCACTGGTAATTAAAAAGCTTAGTGAGCCGTTAAAGTCTGAATGTTGGTTAAGAAAGTTTTCAGTGGCTATAACCATTGCGGCAAGGCCTGATTTCATATCAGCAGCACCTCGGCCATAGAGCATACCATCAGCAGTTAAGGTTGGTGAGAACGGGGGTGAGTGCCATGCAGATAGTGGTCCTGTAGCAACCACATCCGTATGACCTGCAAATAACAAGTTAGGGCCGTTATTATTGCCTATTTTTGCCCATAGATTTTGTGTGTCAGCAAATGGCATAGACTCTATATAAAATCCAAGTGGTTTTAAGCGGTTGGCTAAAAGTGTTTGGCAACCCTGATCATCAGGCGTGATAGAGGGGCGTTTTATCAGCTCACACGTTAATTCTATTGCTTTATGCATGACTAAATATCTCTTGATATTCTTTATCACTATAGCCAAAATATAGCTGACCCTGATAGCTAAGTACCGGGCGTTTAATTAATGTTGGTTGTTCACAGGTAAGCTGAATAATAGATGTTTTATTCATATTATTTTTAATCGAGTCAGCGAGCGCATGATAAGTGCGGCTGCGCTTATTGAGTAGATTTTCCCAGGAGGTTAGTTGGCACCAGCCGGTTATTAATTCAGCTGAGATGCCTTCTTGGCGAAAATCATGAAATTGATAATGAATATTGTTGTTCTCAAGAAAACGACGGGCTTTTTTAACCGTATCACAATTCTTAATGCCGTAGAGTGTTGCTGTCATTATATTTCTGACCTTTGTTTTTGCTAGCTTATTTGCTTTTATTTGTTCTGATGCAGCTTAACATTAAAAAGGCCTATGCCATAGTTTAAGGGCGGTATGATTGGGATGATGTCTTAGTTTTGATTGCTTGTATTATTTTAAATTTACACTTTGGTTTCGTTAAATATCAAAGATTTATATTTTTTATCTATATGATTAATTTTAAATTTAAGTAGAAAATTACAGATTGGGCTCTTGCAAGGCTCTTTTTTGAATACTGGATAAAATCTTAGAAGGTTAAAATGAAAAGGAAAATTAGGAAATTAAAAAGAGACATTCAATCTGCAGCAGGAAGAGATAAAAAATTTCAAATTCTTGATGAGTTTATGCAAAATCATCAGAAAGAAGTTTAGATACTGACCATGGCTTTGGAACAAGAAAGTATTTATCCTCCAATAGGCCTAAGCTGCAACAATTAGCTGAAGGCTTATTTGGAGAATTTGGTATTTGTGGTTTAGAAGGGTGTTTAACTGGAGATAGAGAAAGAGGCTCGCGTATATTACGGTTTGGCTTTAATCCAAAGTTTATTCCTCCAAGTACAACCTCAAGAAAGCCTTCGATTACTCTGACCGAGGATGATAGATGTCAGATTATTCATGCTTGCAATACTAAATCAATTAGTGCATTAGAGCAATCTAAAAGAAAGTATCAAGGGCGGCTTGTCGCGGGCATTAGTGGTACAACAATACCTCATCGGCTATTTGAGTGCTGTCGGTTTAAAGGCTTTGCTAAAATTGAGGTGAGTGAAAATTTTCGACAAGTGTGTTCACAGTATAATTCAGCCTTTCTAAGTACAGTTGATGATTATATCAGCGAGCTTTCAGATGTTGAGTATTCTTATGTTCAAGGTGTTGAAGTGCCTCTGTTGCCTTCAAGGGCAAGGAGGGGGAGACAAGAAAATTATCAGACTGGGTTATTTCAGCAGCATCAGCAAAGTGATGCAAGTGCTGAAAAAAAACGTATGCAGTATTTGTGCAGTTTTATAGCTATTGTATATTGAAAATATTTCAACATGGTTTTTGTATAGAAAAATTATAGTGATGTTATAAAGTAAACTAAACTTACATAACTAGACATTTATTATGCTTATCTTTATCTTCTGCTTCTTGCTGTGCTAGGTGAGAGAATTGTCCTTCTTTTTTGACACTAAATTCTGCGATAAGCTGTGAAATATGAAAAGGTAAGGGAGGGGCAGATTTTTTTGCTAGCGCATTGGTGATGTTTTTCTGCGTTGTCATGATAACTTTATATTGATTAATTGATTTTTCTATACTGTAGAATAAGCTAGATTGATCAATGGTAGGAGATAGTCCATCTCTTATATTTTCACAGTATTTTTGCAAACAGTTTATTTTGAAAGATAATGATGTTCTAAATAAATCATTATTTTCTCTATTCCATACTTTGCTCGCTAACAATTTATCACTTTTTGATTTGATTATATCATGTGGGATTTTCTGTATTAGATTCCCTATTGCTTTTCTTTGTTGTAAATTTGTTTCTTTACCTAAAGTAATTGAACGTATTTTTTCAATATTTTTTACTAACTTTATTGCTCTTATTTGAATGTTTTTATTTTTAGACAATGCTTGTAACCCCTGCAATTAAATATATATTAAGTGAGGAGTTAGATATTAAGTATATTTATTAATGAGTAAACATAATAATCATATACGTTTTTCTGGCGTATAGCTATATAAGACCAGATTGCTTAAGACTTATAACATAGATGAAATAAATGAGATGAAATAAAGCTCTTTATTTAGCTAGCGGTTTTTCTGGTAACCAAATATTAATACATAGGCCACTCTTGCCATCTGCTCGACTATCAGCTCTGATTTTACCATGGTGTAGGTTAACAATTAGTTGCACAATAGAAAGGCCCAGGCCGCTGCCGTCGGCTTTATTGCCCACTTGACGGTAGAAGCGGTCGAAAATGCGATGACGTAGTTCAAGGGGAACGCCAGGGCCATTATCGACAACCTCAATGTGTATGCCGCCTGTTTGTATATCTGGACTTAGATTGATTTCAACCTCACCGTATTCGGGTGTATAGCGAATGGCATTATCAGTTAGATTACGAATGAGAATATTGAGCATTGCGCTTTGAGTTTCAATAAATAAAGGTTGCTTAGGGGCATTTAAGCTTAACTCGATATTTTTCGCTAATGCCATTGGGACTAAATCGACAAGAAGCTCTTGGGTAAATGAGGAAATATTAATAGAGCCTTCCGGCAAAATTTTATCTTGTGGCTCTAAGCGACTTAGCAGCAGTAGTTGCTCGATGACGCGCGTAGCACGGTCCACACTTTTGGTAACTTTGTTAAGAGCGGAAAGAGCACTGGTATTTGTTGAACTGCGGCTGGCAATTTGACTGTGTGTGCGAATGGCCGCAAGAGGAGTGCGTAATTCATGTGCTGCATCGGCAGTAAAGCGTTTTTCACGCTCAAAGGCGCCTTGAAGGCGGGTAAATAACGAATTAAGTTCCTGAACAAGTGGGCGGATTTCTTCAGGTGCTTGGCCGAGTTCAATCGGATCCTCAAGGTTATCATGGCTACGTTTAGCGAGTAATGTTCTGATACGGTTCAGTGGCCGAAACCCCCAATCAAGCAGCACCCAGATTAATAGGGCCAGCAGTGGGCAGAAAAATAGTAAAGGGTAGAGGCTTTTTAGTACTTGTCCGGCACTAAAGCGTGTAGCAATGTCTGCGCGAATAGCAGTAATAAAGCGTAAACCTTGACGATAGTCTGGCAAAGTGAATGTGCGCCAGGTCGCTGTGTCGATTTGGGTATCTTGACTGCCAAAGCTGACAGTGGCGAGGGGCGCTTGTGGGGCGTTAATGGACTTTAGTAGCAAAACCCCTTGGTTATTCCAGACTTGAAAGACGAGCTGATTTGAATTTAGGCGCTTTAATTCATCTGCTTCGAACTTAGTAAAATTACTGCTAGAAGGTGTGTTATGTTTACTGTAAGGCTTATTTAGTGTGGCCTGGAGTTCAGCAAGACGTTGTTTGTAAATCTGATTGGCAAGAATGATACGCAGAATCTGAGCGGCTTGTGCCAGTGAGGTATCAAAGACCCCTTTAGCATTAGAGCGAACCTGAACATAGGTCCAGGTTCCCATAATAATACTGATAAAAGTGGTAGCAATCAGTAAGCTGATAAGCAGAAAGTGGCGTACTGAGTTTTGAAATAACCATGCTTTTAGTTTTAAGGGCATTAGGTTTTTCTACCATATAACCGATACCACGAATCGTGCGGATTAACTGATTGCCAAATTTTTTACGTAGGTTGTGAATGTGCACTTCAAGCGCATTGCTGTCGATTTCGTTACTCCAACCATAGAGGGATTGCATCAGTTGATCACGTGAAAGGACACGCCCGGTATTCTCTAATAGCTTAGTTAGTAGCACAAATTCACGGCGCGAGAGATTGACAGGCTCATTCTCTAAACTGACGGTATGGGCAGCGGGGTTAATTTCAATCGGTCCATAACTGATGGTGGGTTCTGCGCGGCCAGATGCCCGGCGTTCTAAGGCGCGTAAGCGTGCACATAGCTCATCCAGATCATAAGGTTTGCTCATATAATCATCAGCCCCTGCGTCAAGGCCTTTAATACGATCTTCAATTTGATCCAGTGCAGTTAAAATAAGCACAGAAGTTTGATTACCTTTGGTGCGCATATCTTTTAAGACAGAAATGCCATCTTTAAGTGGTAGGCCAAGGTCTAGAATCACCAAATCAAATGTTTCTGCATCTAAAGCCCGGGTTGCGGCAACGCCGTCTTTAACCCAGTCAACAGTATAGCCACTTTGCACTAGCCCTGTTTGAGTTGCATCACCTAATAATTCATCATCTTCTACAAGTAAAACTCGCACGTCAATCTCCTCATGAATACTTTTATATTTTTCTAAATTCTAAATTTAATCTCGTACATAAAATTTGCATATAGTGTACTACAGAATAAAGTGTTTGTTTTAAGTCAGTATTAACACCCTGGCTTTAATTCGATCTTACGGTTTTGTTGACTGAAGGCAAGTCTGATTTTTCACTAAAATATTTTTATGAATTTGATTTTTTATATAATTTTAAAAATAGCTAGATTAGTCGTTAGGTTGCAAGATGCTTGTTTGTAAAGAAGATCGTGGGGATTCTTTGTCGCCCAAAGCCTCGTCACTAAGTGAGATAATAATTAATAATGAAATAATCAGAAAAATGTATGTTTTCACTGAGCATGCTTTATTGTTGGTTGTATGTGTTATATCGGATAAACACAGCAACCCTGAAGCGAAAACTTCAGGATTTATGTATTGATTTGCTTACCAAGTTGTTTTTTAAGTAGTTAGGTTGCCGGAGCGGTGATTTCATGTTTGGCATCAGCCTTAGTGCGAGTAAGCGCAAAAAAGAATAGCGCTGCAACAATGGCCGTTAGAATAAAGAAATTTCCCTCAGAAATTTGCAGTTTATGATGACCCGGTGAGAACCAGCACAAGATTGTAAGTGCATAGAAATAAAGGAACAATAAGCCGCATTTTTTAATGGCACAGCCTGCACTTTGCAGTGAAGAAGATTGTAGGGCGATAAATACAGCCTGGAAAATAGTAATTAATAGAATAAGTTCAAAGACGATGGAAAAGTGGCCGATGGTAAAAAGATAACTGAAGACAATAAACAGCAGAGCTGCAATCAAGCGTCCGCCTATAATCTTAAAAGTAAATTCTTTTGGGGCGACTGTTTTTCTAAAGACGACCAGGGCAAGTGGTACCGTCATAAAGGAAAGGATGTGAAATAAACTAAGGATTTGTGCCAGGGAAGACCAGCTTCTGAAGCTAAATAAGAAGACAATCGCCAGCGCAATATTAAAGATCAATGAACGACGTGAAACACCATAGTGAGGGTGTACATGGTCAAAGAAACGCGGAACCTGTTTTTCGCGAGACATGGCCGTTAGCATCCGTGTAGAAGAGCCGGTATAGGCTAAAGCCGTCCCTAAAGGTGAGACCATCGCATCAACGTAGAGGATGAGCATGATCATATGTAGACCTAATAGGCCGGCTAACTGTACCATGGGTGCTTGAAAGTCAAGCTGGTGCCAGCCATTTTTAAGCATGCTTGGCGGTAGTGCCCCAATAAATGAAACTTGCAAGAGCAAGTAAATTACTAAGCAGATTACAATCGAGAGGACTAGAGAGAGCGGGATATTACGTTTTGGGTTTGAAATCTCACTGGAAAACGAAATAATAGATTGAAAGCCATTAAACGCTACGATAATGCCAGTAGTAATAATGGTGGTGAAGACAGAGCTCCAGCCGTAAGGCATGTAATTATGATCAACGGCCTCAAAGTTGCTGGGGTGAAAGCTTACTGAAATGACAATAATGGCGGTAATTAAGGGGACAAAAATTTTAAAGATTGCAATGGCATTATTCGCTTTTGTTAATGAGCGTACGCCCCAATAGTTAATCAAGCAATAAATAACAATTAATACGAGGGAAAAGACCAGCCCTAAAGGAGCTAAGGAGTCATTGACCCATAAGTAAGACTTCATACTTGGAAATAGACTGATAAGATATTGAATGGTTGCGTCAGCTTCCATGGGAATGACCGCAACAATACCGAGCCAATTTGCAATGGCAAAGGGAAAACCAAAGTATTTATTGTGAGAGATGGTTGAAATAACGGCTGTTAGTCCTCGCCGTGGAAATAAAGCGGCAATTTCAGCAAAACATAATGCAAGCAAAAGAATAAGTCCTGCACCGATGATCCAAGAGAGTAATGATGCGCTGCCTGCGGTTTGTGCTGCATGATAGGGTGCGAATAGCCAGCCACTACCAATAATGGCGGAGATGCCAATAAAGGTTGCTGGAATAAGCCCAATTTTGTGCTTATGAAGTTTTGTCATAGTGTATTAACCAATTTTTCCTTAAGTTTCTTTATATCTAGTTTTTTCTATCTCAATGTGTGTAGCTCGTATAGCTATATTTAATATCTGCCCATATTCGCCTGATCCTAAGCTCGTATAGTGCAACACTGGTCGCCACACGACGTTTCATTATAACGACAAGTTTGCATTGAAGGAATCTTAACTTTGCTCAAGCCTTATAAATTTAAAGCATTGAGTATAAAATTCTAATTTGTATTGATGTTTATAGTGATCTATGGCAGGACTATGTGCCTTACTTCGGGTTAGAGAAGGTGTTACCATTATTACTGTTCTGAGTAAGTTTTTAGCAAGATTTTGTGATTTAAAGAGGATATAGGATAATGCCGCAGCTGTATGACTCACCAGACCGTGCTCGTTTTCCACATGCACTGATTCAAAATCAGGCGGAATACCAGCGTTTATGCCGGTGGGCAAAAGAAGATTACGAAGGTTTTTGGGCGCATCAGGCAAAGACATTGATTGACTGGAAAAGTCCATTTAAAACAATACTTGATGAGAGTAATGCGCCCGCTTATCACTGGTTTACTGATGGGACGTTGAATGTTTCGGAACAATGCTTAGATCGTCATTTAAACGAACGCAAAAATAAAATCGCATTGTTATTTGAAGGTGAGCGAGGTGATCGTCAGGCGATTAGTTACCTTGAACTGTATTATCGGGTTTGCCAAACAGCGAATATGCTTAAAGAAGAGTTTAAGCTCGGAAAAGGTGATCGAGTCGTTTTATATATGCCGATGATTCCAGAAGCGGTTGTGATGATGTTAGCGTGTGCACGTTTGGGTGTGATTCATTCGATCGTCTTTGGCGGCTTTTCAGCAGAAGCACTGTATGAGCGTATTATCGACGCCAAAGCAAAGCTATTGATTACTGCCGATGGTGGTTTTCGTCATGGACAACCTTATTTATTAAAGCCAACCGTTGACCAGGCCCTTGCGAAAGGCTGCGATTCTGTTGAAGCTGTTTTGGTGGTGCGTCGTAACCATCAAGATGTTAAGTATCAGCCGGGTCGAGATTTTATTTATGATCTAATGGTTGATGAGTATGAAACATCATGCCCAGCTGTTGAGCTGGCTAGCGAAGATCCTTTGTTTTTGTTATACACCTCAGGCAGTACGGGTAAACCGAAAGGGGTGCAGCATGCTCAGGCTGGCTATATTTTATGGGCACAACTGACTTTAAAGTGGGTCTTTGACCTGCAAGAGAGCGATACCTTTTGGTGTACTGCAGATATTGGGTGGATTACAGGTCACACTTATACGGTATATGGACCGCTGGCCTTGGGTGCGACAACTTTAATTTATGAAGGGGTGCCGACATTTCCAGATGCTGGGCGCTTTTGGCAGATTATCGAACGCTATAAAGTCAATCAATTTTATACTGCGCCCACCGCGATTCGTTTATTACATAAAGAAGGCGAAAATTTGCCGCAACAATTTGATTTATCTACATTGCGTGTATTGGGGACAGTCGGAGAACCGATTAATCCAGAGGCATGGCAGTGGTACTATGAATCAGTGGGTAATTCACACTGTGCAATTGTTGATACCTGGTGGCAGACTGAAACAGGAGGGCATTTAATCACACCATTACCTGCGTGGGGAGGAGCAAAACCTGGCTGTGCGATGCGGCCATTGCCCGGAATTTTTGCTGAGATTTTAACGCCGGAGGGCCAGAAAGCGAAACCTGATCAAAAGGGCTTATTGTGTATCACTCGACCGTGGCCTAGTATGTTAAGAACTATTTGGGGTGACCATGATTGCTTTATCAATAGCTATTTTTCTGAGGTTAATTATCTAGGAAAAGCCGTTTATTTTAGTGGTGATGGTGCCTTGTATGACCAAGATGATCATATTTGGGTGACCGGGCGTGTGGATGATGTGGTGAATGTGAGTGGTCATCGTTTAGGCACGGCAGAAGTCGAATCAGCGATTGCTAAGCATGATTTAGTTGCTGAGGTCGCTGTTGTTAGTCGTCAGCATGAGATTAAAGGCGAGGCGATCGTAGCATTTATTGTATTGCGTGATTTAAGTCATGATCAGAGTAATAATGATGAGAGTCTGGCATTGAAACAATCAATTAATGCTGTTGTTAGAACAGAAATTGGCGCAATTGCTTTAGTTGAAAACTTTTATGTGGTTAGTGCGCTACCGAAGACGCGCAGTGGCAAAATCGTTCGGCGTTTATTACGCTCGATTGTACGTAAAGAAGATCTCACGCAAGATACTTCTACTTTAGAGAATCCGACGATTATTGCTGACTTAGAACGTGTTATTAATACGACAAATACTTGACGGCGAGGACAAACCTCGCTATCTTTCAGCACAGAATTAGGGGTGCCATCAGGCTGAGAAATACCCTTTGAACCTGATTTGGTTGATACCAACGTAGGAAAATTCATGCTGTACTTATTTATATCTATATATAGACTTCATTTTACTATCTTTAATCAGCGTTATTTTAGTTTTAAAACTAAGGTTGAGCAATGCAACGCTTAGCGATTATTGGTGCGGGTTTAATGGGCCGTGTTTTGGCTCTTGATGGCTTATCTGCTGGGTTTCATATCACTTTATTTGATCGTGATGGTAAGTTAGGTCAAAAGAGCTGTGCGTATACGGCAGCGGGTATGTTAGCGCCAATTGCAGAAGTTGAACATGATGATGTGCTGATTTATTCTTGGGGAATCGAATCTCTGGCACGTTGGCCGCAGATTCTTGCAATATTAGGTAATAATCGGGTTTGGTTTCAGCAACAAGGTAGCCTTATTGTCGCTTTTGCCCAAGATCATCAGGATATACTGCATTTAAGAGACACTCTTGCAATTAAATTAAGCGGTTTAAAAGGGAATAATCACCCTGAGTTTGAGTTTATTCGCCAAGATACGATTGCCTTGTTAGAGCCAGAACTTAATCCTAAGTTAAGCACGGGTTTATTTTTCCCTGATGAAGGGCAAGTAAGCGGTGATGATTTTTTAAATGCTTCAGCAGATTATTTACAGAGTCAAGACAATATAGATTGGCAAGACTATACTGAGGTTACTGAGTTTGGTGAACATTGGTTAAAAACAGCTCAGTCTGATGCAAAACAAGAGTATGATTGGGTGATTGATAGCCGTGGTTTGCAGGCGAAACACGCTGTTAATGCATTTCCAGATTTACATGGTGTGCGTGGTGAAGTGATACATTTACAGGCGCCAACGGTGACGTTAAATCGGCCTGTGCGCCTAATTCACCCACGTTATAGTATTTATGTGGTACCTCGTGCCAATCATCATTATGTCGTCGGTGCTAGTTCTATTGAGTCTGAAGATTTTTCACCGCCTTCGGTGCAATCAACACTAGAGCTATTATCTGCGGCCTATAGTTTGCACCGTGGTTTTGCCGAGGCGCGGATTTTAGAAACTCGGGTGAATTGTCGACCGACTTTGCCGGATCACTTGCCAAAAATTATTTATAAGCCAGGCTTAATTCATGTCAATGGTTTGTACCGGCACGGTTATTTACTAGCGCCTTTTTTATCTGCAAAAATTATTGAGCATATTAAAGGTTTAGCGTATTAAAACAATGGCAAAAAATAAACAGAAATATCAATATGGAGATAGCAGCGTATGATGATTATGATTAAACGCAATGGTCAAAGTGAACGTATTCAAGAAAACACCTTATTAACTCATGCGTTAACAAAGTGGAATTATCAAGGGGAGAGTTTTGCGGTTGCGATTAATTGCAGCTTTGTGCCGCGCAGTGCGTTTGCGAATACTTATTTAAAGGCTGGGGATGAAATTGACGTTGTCAGCCCAATGCAGGGAGGCTAGTTCATTATGTTGTCCTTATATGATAAGACGTATAATAACCGTTTGATTCTAGGTACCTCGCTGTATCCAAACCTTGAGTGTATGAAAGCATCGATTATTGCCTCAAGTGCTGAATTAGTGACGGTTTCTTTGCGCCGGCAAATGTATGGTGATGAAAAGAATTACTTTTGGCAGAGTATTAATGAGTTAAATTGTGATATTTTGCCAAATACTGCAGGTTGTTATACTGCAAAAGAGGCGATTGTTACCGCACAAATGGCGCGTGAAGTATTTAATACGAATAAAGTAAAGCTTGAAGTGATCGGTAATAATTATAATTTGCAGCCGGATCCATTTGAGTTGCTAGAAGCTGTTCGTGTGCTTGTGAATGAAGGCTTTGATGTTTTGCCTTATTGTACTGATGATATTATTTTATGTGAGCGTTTACTTGAGGCGGGGTGTCGCGTATTAATGCCTTGGGCTGCGCCGATTGGCACGGGTAAAGGTTTGTTGAATCCTTATCAATTTCGTTTATTGCGCGAACGTTTTAAAAATATTCCGATTATTATTGATGCGGGTTTAGGTGAGCCAGCGCATGCGTGTGAAGTGATGGGTTTGGGGGCGGATGCGGTGATGTTAAATACTGCTGTGGCGAAAGCTCAAGACCCGGTTAAGATGGCACGTGCGTTTGCACTTGCTATAGAGAGTGGGCGTTTGGGCTATGAGGCTGGGAAAATGCCAGAGCGTGATTTAGCAGTACCGAGTACGCCAACGGTGGGAGTGCCTTTTTGGCATGAACAAGAAAAAACAGCCGTTACAGTTTCTGATTCTGATGCTCACTTGCAGCAGAAAAATAACTCACCAGCTGCTGCTGGCTCGTTCTCATTTAAAAAAATCGATAAAACACGTTTAGCCTTTTATCCGATAGTTAATCGCAGTATTTGGATCAGCCGTGTTGCAAAGTCAGGTTGCAAAAGTGTGCAGTTGCGTATTAAAGACTTGCAAGGCCAAGCATTAAGGGATGAAATTAAGTCGGCCATTGTTAGTGCACAAGAGTGTAATATTGACTTGTATATTAATGACCATTGGCAGCTGGCTATAGAATTAGACGCGTTTGGAGTACACTTAGGTCAAGAAGACTTGGATAAAGCAAGTTTACACGCGATTTATAATGCTGATTTAGCTCTTGGTATTAGTACTCATGATAGGAATGAGTTAGCGCGTATTGCTAATTTAAAAACATCTTATGTTGCCTTTGGTCCTATTTTCAAAACACAAAGTAAGGTGTTGGATTGTTCTCCTCAGGGTATAGAACGTTTAGCCTATTGGCGTAAGCTTGTGCAATGCCCACTTGTTGCGATTGGTGGGATTAATCTTAGTAATATTGCTGATGTTTATAAAACCGGTGTTGATGGTGTGGCAGTTATTTCTTTGGTGACTACAGCAGCTTACCCAGAGCAGGTGATTGCGGAGGCTTTTGCAATCCAAGAAAATTGTATGTCAAAATAAAAGTAATAATAGACTTAAATCGTTTGATTTTTTTATTGATTATAGATTGGTGTGATATGGCTGTTCAATCGCTATTTCTTATGCTTAGTGTGTATGCTTTATGCTTTATGCTTTATGCTTTATGCTTTATGCTTTATGTCAGCATGAATTTCGTAAATAATTATCCACATTGAAGATTAGAAATAAATTCATTTGTTGATTTGTCTGTTGTATTCCAGAATAAATAGCTGGATTGGTGAGCAGGTACAGCAATTTGAATTTCTTTTACTTCTTTTAAGCGCTGATTTGAACTCATGTTCTCATTGCGAATAATATTCATAATGCGCGATACTCTTTGTGGAACTGGATAGATATTACCCTTTGAATCGTTAATAGAATAACTACTACCAAGACATCCAAGATTAAATCCTGGCCCTTTCACTTGTTTGAAAATATCTGCGGCTATATTATCTAATACAATGAGCTCGCACTCCGATAAATAGCATTCTAGCCTTAGGTAAAAACTCATATATCTTGAAGTAGGAAGGTTTTTATCAAGTGATTCGTGATTTATTAGCTGCTTTAAAAAGAGTAAGAGATGTGTTGCTGATTCAATGTGAGTAACTTTAGTAACAAGTCCACTAAAAAAATAGGCTGCAGATTCTTTATCTTGCTCGCTTACTAAATCCCGATGAACAGCTAGCAGGAGCTGTGATATGTTCTCTTTTAAATCAGAAAATGGCATATTAATCTCCGCTAATTAATAGCAACTTGTGAAAACGTGAGTTCACTATATAAGGAGAACTATTAGTTATCATCTTAATGATTTTTTTGCTATTGTCGATGGTTTGGATTAAGTGACGCTATAGGGGTATTTTTTCTTCATAAGACCTATAAGTTAATTTATGTTTTTAATGATTTACAAGGTTTATATAATTGTTTTATGAAAGAGCGCTATTAAAGGCAGTGTGTATTTTTTTATTATAGCAGCTTACCAATCTTGATTAAGATTATATTAATTTTTAATTAAAATTGTAATGATTGTAATCAAAGTATTTGCAATAAAATATAAGGAATAAATATATGCCATATCATGTCTTAATGCATGAAGCTACTTTTGGTAAAGCAGCTGATTATTTAGATGAATTAAAGAAAAGCCCTAGTTCAGCTGGAAAATATTTACGAAGAGCGTTACAAGGTATCGATTTATCAACATTAAGCGTTGAAGTATTTTTAGATCTTTTAATCCGTACTAAACGATACAGAGTATTTGCAAACTTGGAAGTTGGTTATCACCCAAAAGCTGATTGGTCTTTAGTCGAGGCCGGTATTTTAGCTGATATTGCAGTGACTATGGATGTTGAGGCCTATGATAATGGTCGACATCGTCGCCCTGATATTCACGATGAACCGCTAGCGCTGAACTTAACTTTTATTCCTGGCCCTGTTCTTGGAACTGGCAGCGGTGTGATGACACCTGATATGGAGGAGTGTATTGTTGATGGCAGCATTGACCAAGAAAAATATTATCAGCTTATTGAGCGTCGATTCTTGCCATACTTTGCCGAAGTTAATGAGCGCGCAGGTAGAGAAGGTAGAGATGCCTTTATGCCTATCCCGGGTGTGGGTTGTGGTGAATTTGCTGGAAAGTTTAAGGAAGAAATTCATGCGCGTTTTCAGCATGCGTTGCAAGAGTTGCTACGGCAGCATGGAGATAAATTTCCACATATTAAGGCTGTGTATTACGACTCTTTTGATAAGTGTGAGCCAAGGGATGAACAAATCAATGGTATCATGTTTCACACGGTGCCATTAATGCACCCAAGGTCTCATAACCCTCAGCCACAACTTTGTCACCCTGGTGATTATGTAGATGGTCGATATGCTGGTTGTAATTCGCATCCAGTGGTCGCTTGGGATGGTTACTCTATGCCTTGTAATGAGATGTTTGCTAACCTTAGGCAAACTGATGATGGGGTGAAGGGTGCTGCGACAAATGCAATGTGGGTGATGAGTGGTCTTGTTGGGGAATATGACCGACAATCATTTAAATATTTACCAACGGGCCGCAATCAAGGAAAAATATGGGAAGCATGCTTTAAAGAGAGTAATATTCACTTGAGTATGGCAGGTGCGAAAGTATATACGTATGATGGCCAGTTACAGACATTAACAGACTTTGAGAAAGAGAATGGTTATGTCGTCGTTCCTAGTGATCAGCCTGTTTATGTTCCGCATGTGCAGCCAGCGGTTCATACCCCTTTGTTAGCAGCAATGGAGCAGGGAGGTGAGCAGCCTGCTTCCCACAAAGCAGCATCTAAATCTTGTCTGGTTATGTAAGAGTAAGTTTGAGTTTGCTGCAATTTTGACTTGAACTGTAGCCATATTACAGAAGCTTCGCTATTTATAGTGTTAAAGCTTCTTAAATACTTTTCATTTTTTATAAAATAAATAAATTAAAATTTGGTTATTTATTTTTATCTCTTTACTATGGAATTTTACTTTCAAAGTTTTTTAAGTCTTTGTTAAGTAGTTTAACTGCGCTACTAATGCATTGATCATAGGTGCTTTGGTGAATTTGATGATAAGATGTTTTTTTAGGATTTTTTTCTGTTGTGTCATTGGTTTGATGGCTAGCTTTTGCTCGATCTTGAGCAAATAAATAGCATTGACGGTGAATTTTGTAAGCTGCAGAGCGTTCGATTTTGGTTTCCATATGATTAAAGACAAAGGCATAAGCGTTGGCGTTGAAGAGGCTTAACCCTAACCCTAAACTTAAAATAATACTAGTGCTGAGAGAGGAATAAGTGATTTTTTTCATTGTACACTCCAAATGTATAGAAAAGAGTATCCCTTCTTTTTTAATATATCGTTTATTGGTTAATTCTGCACAGGCTTTGCTGATTTAAATTAAAGGTTAATGTATCTGGCTAGGATGTGGTGGTTTGCTTTTCTATGTTGTTTATTTGCTGCTGTGAACCTCTGTGCCAGGCATTTTCGACAAGTTGGCTTAATAACTCGGGGAACTCTATGCCGAGTGCTTTCGCACCTTCAGGGTAGAGGCTGGTTGCGGTCATCCCTGGCATGGTATTTACTTCGAGAATAAATGGTGTATTTTGCTCATCAAGCAAAAAGTCAATACGTGATAAATCTCGACAGCCCAGAGATTGGTGAGCGCTATAAGCAAATTGAGTGAGTTGGTCTGTTAATGCTTTAGAAAGGGGTGCTGGGATTAAGTGTTTGCTTAGCCCTGGAGTATAGCGGTGTTTATAATCATACCAGCTATTTTCAGGCGTTTTAATCTCAATAACAGGAAAGGCTTGTAATTGAGGTTGATTCGTTACAGCTAAAATACCAACCGTGAGTTCACGGCCATTAATTTGGCGTTCGATTAGGACTGAGCCATATTTTTGTATGCTTGCTCTGAGCGTTTTTTTAAGGGAGCTTAAACCAGAGATAAACTCAACACCTAAGCCAGAGCCTTGGTCGCATGGCTTAATCACCAGGTTTTCACCTAATGTTTTTAGGGCATGATGACAAGTTGTTTCTAGAGAGTGGTAAGGAGTGCATAGTAAGCCAGGGATAATAGGTAGGTTAGAATTTTCAAAGAACGTTTTAGCAATAAATTTATTCATGGCATATGAGGAAGCATGCACAGCATTACCGACATAGGGAAGGTTAATAATCTTTAAAAAACCTTGCAATGTGCCATCCTCACCGATAGGACCATGTAGCACTGGGAAAACAAGATCAATCTTGTTTTTATCAAGATTAATATGGATATTATTATCTAATTCGAATATTTTTGTGTTTGGATAATTACATTGTAATGCTTTTACAACTTCGCTGCCTGAAGAGCGCGAAACAGCAGCCTCCATAGACGAGCCACCACAAATAACGGCGATATTAAGTGACGTTGTTTTTTCTATCATTGCTATAACTATATCAATAAATTTTAAATGAATCTTCTATTTATACTGTAGCATAATGAGCCTCTTGATTAGGATTTTTTTATAGGCGATATTATGTAGCTGTAAGCTGATTTTTTGGTAAACATAATTCAGATATTTAGATATTAATAAGTTAGATAAGTTAGATAAGTTAGATAAGTTGAAAATAAAGTAAAAGTTAAGGAAGATCACTAAAATATGCATCACTTTAAAATAATTAGCCTATTAAGTTTTATGACTATTACCGTTGCCGCTTGTGCTTTACCCCCTCATAAGCCAAGGACTGGACCACACGCTACTTCTTATCAAGCGTCTGGGAAGGTAGGGCAGGATATTACTAATATCATGTTGACTAAACGTAGCTATCATTGCTCAGACTATGTAGGACAATATCATGCTATTGCTGAAGATGATCATAACCACCAATACTATACCGCGTATTTAACAATTAGTACCTTAGGTGATAAGTGTGTTTTTACCAGTAATGCACTTCCTAATCATAATTATAATGATGGAAAAAGAAGCTTACCAAATAATGTAAAACCACAGTATCAGGTGTATCAAATCACACAATCGCCAATGTTTGCAGCGCAAGCTACGCCTTTATCATTGCGTCAGGATAATGCGATTTTCTTAAATGGAGTTAAAGTGGATGTGTTAGCGGCAGGTTGCTATGGTGTTGGTGATGGACGGGTGGGTTGTAATAATATGAACCAGCCGTGGCGTTATGATCCTGTGTATAGCGTGAGCATGTTTGCAACTGATAGTCATCATGCGCATGCACAGCCAGATGGTACGTATCATTACCATGCTGCACCGAATGCACTTTTTTCAGAGCACGGTCATGCACCTTCTCCGGTGATTGGTTTTGCTGCCGATGGTTTTCCTATTTTTGGTTCGCTGATTGATGACCATGGCAACATTCGCTCGGTAAAATCCAGTTATCAGCTGCGTACTGGTTCACGGCCAAGTGGTGAGGGTAATCCGGGTGGTAAATATGATGGTCGTTTTCGAGATGATTATATGTATATTAAAAATTCAGGCGATTTAGATGAATGCAATGGCATGATGGTCAATGGTGTGTATGGTTATTATATCACAGCAACATTTCCTTATATTTTAAACTGCTTTAAAGGAACGCCTGATCCTTCATTTAATAAAAAGCGGCCAGAGCGTCAACAGCAGCGTTCAAGGTCTTTACAACGAAGACCTTGGTAAGTTAGTGCTCGACTTTGACTCTAAATGAGCTGACTAAGTCTTTTAGGGTTGATGAAATTCCAGTCAGGCTGTCTTTAAATTCTGCGGTTTTCCCAACACTGGCATCACCGAGCTCAGAAGCAGCGCGAATTTGTGATGTTTTATCATTCATTTCTTTAAGTACACTGTTTTGGTCCCTCACCGCATTGGAGATGTCTGTACTCATTTTATTGATTTTTTTCACGGCGATTTCAATTTCCTCTAATGAAGAGTCAGCCAGTGATACTTGCTCAACAACCGCTTTGGTAAGCTCTTGGCTTTGATTCATGATTTTTACTGTTTTGTGTGAGCCAGATTGGAAATTATCCATAATGCCATGAATTTCCATCGTGGATTCTTGCGTTTGACCGGCAAGTTTACGTACTTCATCGGCGACGACAGCAAAACCACGGCCCTGTTCACCTGCTCGTGCGGATTCAATGGCCGCATTCAGTGCTAATAAGTTGGTTTGCTCTGCAATGGATTTAATTGATTCAAGGACTGAGTTAATATTATGGCTGGCTTCATCCATCTCAGTAATCGCTTGTGCAGCGCTTTCTACTTGATCGGAAAGCTCTTTGACTTTATTGACTGTTTCGCCCACGGTGGCTCGGCCTTTGGTTGTTTGATTAGTCGCTGCTTTTATCTCTTCTGATGCGGCATCAGTGGAGTCGGTCACTGTTTTAACAGAAACGGTCATTTTATTCATTGTTGCTGCAACTTGTTCAGTATCGGCTTTTTGTCTAGAGATATTTTCATCCGTCGCGGTCATGACCTCAGACATTTCTTGAACCATGCTACCTAGTTTGTTTGTTGAGTTATCTAATGCTGAGACTGTTTTAATAAATTGCGCTTGCATTTTTTTGATTGAGATTTGTACCTGGCTAATTTCATCTTTGCCTTGAACCATGACTTCACTGGTTAAATCACCAGAGGCAACAATTTCAACATCATGAACGGTTGCAGATAACCGCTTTAAGATATCTCGCGAAACTAACCAGCTAATCAAAGAACTGATGGCAATGGCGGTAATAGACAAAATACCAATGAGAGTAAATGCCTCTTGGTCATGTTTTTCAGCTGTATAACTGGCTTTTTCAGTGAATTTTTCAATTTTATGGACGAGCTTCTTTAAGGTGCTTTTTAATAGCTCTTCTTCTTGTATAGTTTTCTTAATTAATGGCTCGACGCTGGCTGTATAGCTACTTTCAATTGCAGAAAAAACTTGATCGGCATGTTCTTTGTAGTCTTTATGGACTGCTTTTACTTTTAATAACCCTTTTTTAAGCTGATTAAATTGTAGGGTTGCTTCTTCACTGTGGCTTGTTTGTAGTATCTTATTTATTAAGTTAAGCGCTTGAATAAGTGATGCAGTGGCCCGTTGATCTTCTTTATTAAAGTGGTTGATCTCACTTTGAGCATCCTGTGATAATGCACGTAATCTCAATATTTTTTCAAAAATAATCGCCTGCTCGAATTGATGTTCAGAGGCAATAATTAAGGTATTGGTTAAAGGTAGATCTTCATCAGCAATGGATTTAATCTCTTTGCCGATCACACTTAAAGAATAAAGCGAGGTGGTGACAATTAATAAAAGCATCACCATCATAATTAATGAATTGGCGATAATTTTAGTTCGGACAGATAAACCTAGACTTAACTTACTACTTTTCACAAGACAGCCCTTGCTTTGTTATGAAGCATAACTATAAGCATAGTCATAAAAGGTGAGATTGGTTGAATTTATAGTTAAATAAAGCGAATCAGTCCTATTGATTATAAACTGGGACCAAATACCTAACCTATAGCTAGAGGAGTTATTTAAAATATTTTTGGTTTAACTGGTCTATAAAGGCTTTATCTTTTTTAGCTTTATCTAAGCCTTGCTGATAAGCGTTGATAGTGGCATCACTGACAGAGAGGTTAAATGCATAATAAAGTGGACTGCGTTTTAGGATATAAATAACTTTGTAGTCTTCAGGGTTAATTTTATGTTGGCGCATAAGGTAGGGCGCGGCTTGTTTAGAATAAGAAAAAATTTCTGCTTGGTTGGTATTGATTGCGTTAATCATATGTTTAAAGCTTTGATATTGTTTGATTTGTTGAGATAGAATATTTTCATTCGCAAGTAAAATAGCACCAATGTCATTGCGAATAGTTGCATAGCGGTAGTTGTTTAAATCCTTTTTACTAAATATATTAATTTTCGAATTTTTTTTAGTAAATAAAACAATTGTGTGATCGGCAATGGGGCCGACCCATTTGAATAGCGCTAGGCGCTCTTTTGTTTTTGTCATCGAAAATAGCATGTTTTTAACTTTAGGCTCTTGTATCAGTGCATAGGCTGTTGCCCAAGAAATGGTTTTGATGTTACTGATCGTTTGTGGTGCTTTACTGTATTTAAACACTGCATCGAGTAAGTCCACGGCATAGCCTATTAGCTGCACATTTGCTGGGTCGGCTTTATCTCGATGGGTAATATCGCTATATGGAGGAAATGCTTCGGTATAAATGTCTAATTGTTCAATTTTTTCAGTGTTCTTAATGTGTTCAGCTGAATAGGACAATGAAGTTGAGAGTAATGTTGTCAGTACGAGAATAAAGACTAAAAATAATGTTCTTGCTAAGCGTGTCACTGAGGTTGCCTTTAAATAAATTAAATATAAGGGACTAAGCGGTTTTGCTTTAATTTTAGTTAAAATCCAAGTGAAGTTTTTATAGGTTGTTTTTATTAGAGAGTTCATTAAGTGATGAGAGCTGTAATGGGCTGCAATTTATACGGTTCTTCGGTATGATGAGCCTTGATTTTAAGTATGTGTGATAAGACTTGGGAAAAATGATGAAGTCAGTTTTAGTTGTGGGTGGTGCAGGTTATATAGGGTCTCATATGGTGCTGTGTTTGCAGCAAGCAGGTATTCATACCGTTGTTTTAGATGATTTATCTTCAGGCCATAAAGAAGTCATTGTAGCGATTAAAGGCTGTGAGTTGGTTCAGGGTGACTTGGGTGATAAGGCCTTGTTGCGCCAGTTATTCCAGCGCTATCAATTTGATGCAGTCATGCATTTTGCTGCATTTATTCAAGTGGGTGAATCAGTCCAAAAACCGGCCCAGTATTATGATAATAATACTGTTAAAACATTGAGCTTGCTGGATGTGATGTGTGAGTTTGCTATATTCAACTTTATTTTCTCATCCACCGCTGCGGTTTATGGTGAACCGCAATATAGCCCGATTGATGTTAATCACCAGAAAGTACCCGTTAATCCGTATGGCCGGACTAAATGGATGCTTGAGCAGATTCTCGCTGATTATGATGTGGCGTATGGTTTAAAATCAACTTGCTTGCGTTATTTTAATGCTGCCGGTGCGGATCCAGAAGGGCGTACGGGTGAATGTCATGATCCTGAAACGCATTTGATTCCATTAGTTTTACAAACGGCAGCTGGCAAGCGCGAGAGTATTGCTGTATTTGGTCGTGATTATGATACGCCAGATGGCACCTGTTTACGTGATTATGTTCATGTCAGTGACCTATGTGCAGCCCATTTACTGGCTTTGGAAAAAATGCTGCAAAGCGGTCAAAGTGCTCGCTATAACCTGGGTAATGGTCAAGGTTACTCAGTACAGCAGGTGATTGATGCGGTGATTCAGGTTACAGGCAAGAAGGTTAAGGTGGTTGATGCTCAGCGTCGTCAAGGTGATCCAGCGCGCTTAATCGCTGATGCGAGCTTGGCGCTAAAAGAGTTGGGTTGGCAGCCAAAATTTACTGACTTACATACGATTATTGAGCATGCCTGGCGTTGGGAGCTACGCGATGAATAGTTTGGCATTAATGCAGCAGGTCTTATTAGAAGCGCCTGCACTGGTGTTAACGGGGCTGAATCCTGAGCGCAGTTTAGAAGAGCGTGCAGATATGGTATCTGTTCAATCTTTAGCTCACTTCGAAGCCTTATTAAAAAACCAAACACTTGGAGAAGCCGTTGCTCCGGGAATTTTACTGGCGGTAGAGATTGCTAGAAAGAAAAAGTTAGTGTGATAAAAGTTAATTGAGTGTGATGAGTTTATGAGTGAGTTTTTGAAAATATTATATCGTGATGATGCGATAGTTGTGGTTGATAAGCCGAGCGGTTTGCTCTCTGTACCTGGTGTATTAGCTGAGCGTTGGGATAGTATGACCACACGGGTGCAGTCGGTTCTGCCTGGTGCACGTGTTGTTCACCGTTTGGATTGCGATACCTCAGGGGTGATGGTGATGGCTTTAACCGCTGCAAGCCACCGGGAAATGAATCGGCAATTTCGTGAGCGTGAAGTGGCTAAGTGTTATTTGGCACTGGCTTATGGTCAGATTGAACAAGATGCGGGTACGGTAGCGTTACCTTTAATTAAAGATTGGCCGAACCGTCCGAAGCAAAAAGTCTGCTTTGAGCAAGGCAAAGAGGCAATTACACATTGGCAAGTGTTGGCGCGCCAGCAAAATTATAGCTATGTACAGCTGATGCCGGTGACAGGGCGTTCTCACCAATTACGCATGCATATGAAAGAAATAGGTCATCCTCTGCTTGGTGATCGCTTTTATGCGCCGGAACCTGCATTGAGTATGGCCAAACGTTTGCAGTTACATGCCCATCGTTTGAGCTTTAAGCACCCTGTGACAGGAGCCATTATGGAGTTTGTTGCGCCGACCTCATTAGCCTTTTCAATGTAAATCATCTACAGCTGTTTTTCTATTTGTTATCGTTGTAATAAAAACTAACATCTAGTGTATTAATGCTTGCTTCAGCCCTTTTGCTGTGTAATCTAAAATAACTCTTGAAATTTAAGATTAAAAATAAAGCATACATTTTAATAACTGGGGTTAAATGATGAAAAAAACAGCAGTGCTTGTTATCGATTTTATTAATGATATTGTTCACCCGGACGGAAAAATAGCTAAAGCAGCTTCTTATATTCAACAAAGTAATACGCTTGAAAAAGCAAACCAGGTCATTCGTTTGGGTCGTGATCATCACTATCCAATTATTTTTGTAACGGTTGGTTTTAGTGAAAACTATATTGAGTGTCCACCTGCATCACCGGTATTTCAATATGTACCTAAGTTTGCA
Source organism: Piscirickettsiaceae bacterium NZ-RLO1 (assembly GCA_001644975.1). Classification (GTDB taxonomy): domain Bacteria; phylum Pseudomonadota; class Gammaproteobacteria; order Piscirickettsiales; family Piscirickettsiaceae; genus Piscirickettsia. Next base: position 7,904 of record LVCQ01000020.1, on the reverse strand, counting down.
GCTTTAAAGCTAGGTGAGTGGGGAACTGCGACACATGAAACGCTTGATAAGCAAGCAGGTGATATTGATGTCATTAAACATAGGGTGAGTGCATTTTATAATACCAAGCTTGAGGCGGTATTACATGCACAACGTATAGAGCGTTTAATCGTTACGGGAGTTTCGACGGATATGGCCGTACAGCTAACTGCTCGGGAGGCACATGACCGTGATTATGAGGTAATTATCGTTGAAGATGCTTGTGCAACGCTGGATGCTAATTTACATCAAGTGACCGCTGGTGCCTTAGCGCGTATTGCCACTGTGATTCGTGCCGACCAGTTAACAGATGCTTTATAAGTGAATATAAGCAAATTAATCGCATGGTATTAAAATTTAGAATCTTGCGGCTGTTATAAAATTTCAAGATTTTTCGTTATCAAATAGAGTAAATAAAAGAGACAAAGATGAAGTTTGACGAGGTATTGAGTGAGAGCTGTGCGGCTCCTTTAGTGATTGTGGGTGCAGTGAATGCTTATAGTGCAATGCTTGCCCGTGATGCTGGGGCAAAAGCACTGTATATTTCTGGTAGTGGTGTTGCTGCTGCCTCTTATGGGTTACCTGATTTAGGCATTACTAGCTTAGAAAATGTCCTTGAAGATGTGCGACGTATTAGTTCTGCTGTTGAGTTACCGCTATTGGTTGATATTGATACGGGCTGGGGAGGTGTATTTCATATTCAGCGTACGGTGAAAGAGATGATAAAAGCGGGGGCGGCGGCGATTCATATTGAAGACCAAATCGAGCAAAAGCGTTGTGGTCATCGAGCAAATAAAGCGCTGGTGACCACAGAACAAATGATCCGGCGTTTGGATGCGGTACATGCTGCAGATACGCATAATCAGCTGTTTATTATCGCAAGAACCGATGCATATGCGAGTGAAGGGTTGGACGCTGCTATTGCTCGGGCACAAGCCTATGTGAATGCAGGAGCACAGGCTATTTTTGCTGAGGCATTAACAACGTTAGCCGAATACGAGGCTTTTTGCCAAGCGGTGAATGTACCAGTACTTGCGAATATCACTGAGTTTGGTGTTACGCCATTATTTACTCAGCAAGAGCTTGGTGAGGTAGGTGTGAAAATGGTGTTATATCCACTGAGTGCCTTTCGTGCTATGAATCAAGCGGCGTTAGCCGTTTATCAAGATATCTTAAGTCACGGCTCACAACGGGCAAGATTACCGCAGATGCAAACACGCGAGGCGCTTTATCAACACTTAGATTATTATCGTTATGAAGATTATTTTGATAACCAGGTTGAGCATTGAACTAAAGTGTACTCAGCCAATTCAGAAAGAGCCAGATTAAATTGTAGTAACCCGATTGGTTAACCTTCTAACAGCTCTTAACCCGAAAAGCGAGTATTTATTGACTCAGTTTCAGTTATCAATTCATGTTCGTCAGGAGTATAATAGTTAATGTGAGCTCGATATAATTCAGTGACACACTTTATTAAGCCAACTTTATGTTTGATGGTTTTTTCATTAGTATTTAACATGAAGGTCCCCTTCTTTTATATTTAAAGTTTGCACTTAAATAAAAGTTGGAAACCTTCACTTTTTCAAGTAAAGTGCCAGATAAAATCAGAGCCAACTTATTTTATGATTTAGAGGTTGAAGCTCTTAATAAAGTCATTTGTATCGGACTGTGTTCTTCCTAAAAATAATGTACCAGATTGATAACCATGGGTAGTAATGGATCCATTTTTTATAAGATTAGAAATTGAATCTAAACTTAATAAGCGTTTTTGATTCGAGTTTAAATTTTCAATATCATTATTTGTTAAGTGGTATTATTAATATAAAAATTTAAATTAATATAAATATTTGCTTGTTATTTATTTGTATTTTAAAAAATTAAATTAATTAAAATTAAGTTGAAATGTTTTTACAAAATAAAAAAATATTAACAGTTATATTGTTATAGGCAGTAAGGCTAAATTGTTCAGCCCTGGGATAAACAATGTTTTCAATTAGTGAGATAGCATGAAAAACTGGCTTGTTACTTTCTGTGGAAGCGCTTTTCGGGTGAAGCTGTGAAAGTATGTGATTCTGTTAGTTTTGGTCGTTCCATCTTTGTTCTTCTGTCTAAGTTAACTTGATCAGAATTAACAGATAACTCCACTTATCGCTTGTACTATATTTAAGTGAGGACTGCCATTAAATTAGATGATTAGTTTTAATTTAAAATGACTGACTTCCTTCTAAAGCCGCCATAAAATCGCTCATATCATTTTCTAACCAGAATTCAATAATTTTACCATCCTTAATATGGTAAAATCCCATGCCTGTAAATTTAAACGAGCGCCCTGTGGCGGGCATACCTTGGAATGTGCCAGTGTGTGTGCCCTGGCCTGAAAAACGGGCAGAAACGCGGTTATTGTTATTAATAATTTCATGGCAATGGTGTTGTAGGTTAGAAAATGCTGTTTGCATTTCGATAATAAAACCTTCGAGTGCCTTTAAGCCTTGAGAGGTGCCATCAGCCGTGTGGATGATGACATCTGCAGAAAAAATGTCATCAGCCAATTCAGGCCGCTGTTGATTCCACATACAATTAAACATTTTTTCGATTAGTAATTTGCCAGTATTTTCATCAGGAGAAGAGGTTATGGATATAGACATAAACTTAAATATACACCTTGTACTATTTTAGATTGTTTTTTGTTGACTAAAGTAATGGCTAAGCCAAGTACTGAGTTGTTTTTGTTGCTCTGTGGTTAAGTGTAAACCTAATTTACTGCGGCGCCAGAGGATATCGTCAGCTGTGTTGGCCCACTCATGTTCGATAAGGTATTTTACTTCTTTTTCATAGAGTGTGTTGCCAAAGTGCTGGCCTAAGTCAGTGGTTGATGTGCACTTTTGTAAAATGCAGTGTATGCGTGCGCCATAGCTACGCGCTAAACGCAAAGTGAGCTGTTTAGGTAGCCAAGGGTATTGATCTTGGAGTCGCTGGTAAAATTTATCGAAAGTTTTTGTACCTAAATCACCGCCGGGAAGGTAGTCATTCGCTGTCCAGGGAGCTGTCATTGCCGGGAAGTAAGGTTGTAGTTTTTCTAATGTTTGTTCGGCCAGTGTACGATAGGTCGTTATTTTCCCGCCGAAAATATTGACTAAGGGTAGCCCATGTTGATCATCAACGATGATTTTATAGTCTCGAGTGATAGCGGAAGGGGTATCACTTTCATCATTTAACAAAGGCCTGACACCTGAATAGTTCCAGAGAATATCAGCTTTTTGCATGCCAGGTTCGAAATAATCATTGACTAAATTAATCAAGTAATCTATTTCTTCGTTATTAATTTTAACCTGGGCAGGATCACCTTCATAGTTTAAGTCTGTGGTACCAATTAGAGTAAAACTGTGCTCATAGGGGATGGTGAATACAATGCGGTTATCAGCATTTTGTAAGATATAAGCATGCTCACCTTCGTATAGTTTAGGAACGACGATATGGCTGCCTTTTACTAGGCTTAAATGATACTGCGTCGGAGCTTGTGTGAGACTAGGTAAAATCGTGCTAGCCCACGGGCCGCTGGCATTAATCAGTGCTTTTGCCGTGTATTCTTTTATAACTTGAGTTTGTTGGTCTTGAACCTTAATATACCAAAGCATATTATTATGGCGCTTGGCGAAGATGCACTTGCTGTGTGTAAGGATCGTCGCACCTTGCTCTTTTGCACTTAGGGCGTTTAAAACGACCAGGCGAGCATCATCGACGTGGCAATCGTAATAAGAAAAGCCACGTTTTAGTTTGGATTTAAGATTTTTGCCAAAAAGGCTGGTTTTTAGATTGTAAGCTCTGGACTTTGGTAAAAACTTGCGTTTTGCTAGGTGATCATAGAGAAATAGGCCAATGCGAATGAGCCAGGCTGGGCGCAGGTGCTTTTGGTGAGGTAAGATAAATTGCAAGGGCCTGATAATATGGGGTGCTTTTCTTAGTAGAATTTCACGTTCAGCAAGTGCTTTTCTAACTAAGCTAAATTCGTAATGCTCAAGGTAGCGAAGCCCGCCATGAATTAATTTACTGCTTGCAGAGGAAGTTGCGGAAGCTAAATCAGCTTGCTCACACAAGGTGACTGTTAAGCCACGCCCTGCTGCATCTGCTGCGATACCTGTGCCATTAATACCACCGCCAATAATAAAAAGATCGCTATGAGAAACAACTGTAGCCAACTGCATCGCTCCTAACTTACTAAAATAACCAAGATTGAATCTAATGATGCGCTTGCCGCATAATATAACACTAAGGTATGTTAAGGCACAGTCATAAATTTTTAAGAATAAAATACTAGGTTAATTATTTAATGTCAGAGTATATATTATCTATCGATCAGGGAACGACCAGTACGCGGGCTATTGTCTTTAATTGCCAAGGACAAGTATTATCACAGCATCAAATAGAATTTAAGCAATACTTCCCAAAAGATGGTTGGGTTGAGCATGATGCTGATGATATTTGGCAAACGACGCTTATTAGTAGTCAAAAAGCCATTGAAAAAGCCAAGCTGGTAGCTCAGCAGGTTGCAGCGATTGGTATTTCTAACCAGCGTGAAACTACATTGGTATGGCATAAAAAAACAGGCCAAGTATTAGGCCGAGCGATTGTCTGGCAAGATCGTCGTACTACAGCAATATGCGAAAGGCTTGCCCAGCAACCTGGTTGTTTAGAGATGGTTCAAGAAAAAACGGGGCTTTTACTTGATCCTTACTTTTCTGCAACTAAATTACAATGGGTGTTAGACCATACTGAAGGTGCGCGAGTACAGGCAGAGCAAGGTGAGCTGGCATTTGGAACGGTTGATAGCTTTTTGTTATGGCGCTTAACCGGCGGTAAGTCACACATGACAGATATAACCAATGCCTCCAGAACCCTCTTGTATAATATTCACACACAGCGCTGGGATGAAGAATTACTAGCGCTGTTTAATATTCCAGCCAGTATTTTACCGGAAGTGGCTGATAATAGTAGTTGCTTTGGTTATCTTGACCGTGAGCATTTAGGTGCTGAAATTCCTGTGGCAGGTATGGCGGGGGATCAGCAAGCAGCTGCCTTTGGTCAAGCTTGTTTTTCTGAAGGAATGATTAAAAGTACCTATGGCACAGGTTGCTTTATGTTAATGAATACAGGGAAAACGGCTTTAATGTCTAAACATCGCTTACTTACTACTATTGCTTATCGTTTACACGGGCAGGTGAGCTATGCATTGGAAGGGAGTATTTTTGTTGCAGGAGCAGCAGTGCATTGGTTACGTGATGCGGTAAAAATGATAGAAAAAGCCAGTGATACGGAAAGTATTGCCGACTCGTTAGAATGTAGTCATGGTGTTTATTTAGTCCCTGCGTTTACTGGGTTAGGTGCACCTTATTGGGATCCACAAGCACGCGGTGCACTGTTGGGGATGACGCGAGATACAGGAGTGAATCATATTGTTCGCGCAGCGTTAGAGGCGGTGTGTTACCAGACGAAAGATTTGTTATTGGCGATGCAAAATGATGGCGCTAGATTTCAAACTACACTGCGTGTTGATGGCGGGATGGCACATAACCGTTGGTTACTACAGTTTTTAGCAGATATTTTAAATATTACGGTTGAGCGGCCACGTTGTGTGGAAACCAGTGCGTTGGGTGTTGCGTATTTGGCAGGTTTGGGAGTGGGTATCTATCAATCGACTGATGAGATTGCTAAGTTATGGCGTAAAGAGTTACAGTTTAGTCCTGTGATGGGCGAGGAAAAGCGTGGGTTTCTTTATCAAGGTTGGTTAGATGCTGTAGAGCGGATTCGTAGCTAAGCTAGGATATGCCCCCATTTTTATTTGAGTCAAAGTAAAGTTATAGGTCAGATAAACCATCGCTTTGAAGTTATGCGCTAATTTTTCAAAGTGATGGGTTGTACTGCTAAAGTACTTTAAGGCCTATTAGGAATAACAAAACTTGCTAAACAATACTTTCAGCAGGTTAAATGGCATAAAAATGAGGTTTTACATCTGTATCAGGTCATTGATAAAAATGACAGCGCTGTTACAGCGATTTACATGTATAATTATTTGCTTTTCACGTTTGGTCTATGGTTTATGATGATTAAAGTGATTTAGCTTAAGTATCTCAATAATCTCATTTAATTTAATTTTACCTTAATATAGTGTATAGAAATATTTTAACTGTACTTTAATTAAGTTTTTTTATTTTAAAATATAAAATTTCGGTGCGATCAATATTACTTATGATTTAGTGAAAAGATATTTTAATTATATATTTATTTTTTATTGAGTGGTTATTTGATTTGTTGCATATTAAAAATATTAAAGTAATTTTCTGAATAAATATGTAATTTTGCATATTAAAAATAAATATATAAAAAATTACAATATAATTGTTAGTTTTCTTTTTTTTAAAAAAATGATAGTTTCTCTGCTGGAAATTTTTAATATTGTAATAGGAAGGCTTTTATGCCAAAAAAATTTACAGAAGAACCAAAAGAATTTTTAGAAATAAAAGTTGATATTCTTCTTGATTTAGAAGGGTATGCTGATTCAAATGTGGTAAAAACAAGTTTCCTGTGTCCAACTAGTTGGACTGAGTCTCATAAAGATAGGAAATGTCGAAGAGATTTTGCTCGTTTGGCGAAAGCTACGTTAGCTAAAGATTGGCAAGGGTATGAAGGAGGGATTATTCCGAATGATGGGGAAAGTTTAATTCGGCTTGATAAAATGAGAAGGGACTTAAACTCTCTTAAAAGTCAGCTTTTAACCCAAGTCAATCATTTAAAGACTTTTGGTAAGATTATCGATAAACATATACAAATCATTGATAAATATTATTATGGTGCTTTTTTATCAAGTGGTTTTGTATCTTCTCACTCGAATTATGCAAAAACACAGAGTCATGCTTACCATGTTCGTTTCCTTTTCATAGAAGCGGAGCTAGAAGCGCAACAAAAAAATAGTCACCTTGCTCCCGTAGTAAGTGCTCCTGATCCTAGTCAATAGCTAGCTTTGATTTCCATATATTTATTCTATTAATTTAAAAATTATGGGTTGAGGTCATGTCTTAATTTCCTGTTACTGTATTTATATTAAAAGCCATTTAGAAACTCAGTGGCTTTTTAGTTTTTAAATTAACGGTTAATTTTATATGGGTATTGTTAAGGAATTAAATTTTATAGGTAAACTTATAGTTAAATTAAAGATTTAGTATTGACCATTATATGACTATAGATATATCAATGTATTAACTTGTCTTAGGTTGTAGAGAATTGTTTAAAAATTATCGTTTTAATGAAAATAATAAAATATATATAAAATATTTTATAAATTAAGATTAATCTTTTTTTAGTTGTGTTCGAATCATGAGAAAAATTATTAGTATTTTTTTCTAGGTTTTTTATCTACAGTCGCTGCGAGCCAAGGAGTGCAAAGCACGGGGTGAGTAGGCCGAGGTAGGTGAGGATTTTTAGCAGAGCGGAGTTGCGGAAGAGCGTAAGGTCTGTAGCAAGCGTAACGAGTGTCTAAAAATCTTTACGAGCCGTAGCGCCATTTGAGAGCAGGGTATGTAGTGGCCGATTCAAGGCACGTAATGCCCTGTGACGAGGGCAGCCGAGGGTTTATAGTCGTCGCGTTTTGCTCGGCGATTTTGCATCATTGGATGTGCAAAATACCTACCGAGGTAGCGACGCTTACGTTGGGCTTATAGTCCCTGGATTATTTGTGGGCATGGCACACAAAAAGATGGAGAACATCAGATTTCTGATGGAAATTTTTATTCTGCAAGGTGTGCTGATGGACAAGTGCCTGAAGGTTTGGGCTGTTCATATCACCCCGGTCGTTTTGTATATGTGGCTTATATAGCTAAATCCTAAATGTATGG
>LVCQ01000019.1 GCA_001644975.1 Piscirickettsiaceae bacterium NZ-RLO1 | reverse complement strand
TAATTTTTATTTTTAATTTTTTGTAAAATATTTATTATGATTTTGAATTTACTTTGTTTTTTTGTTATATATTAATATTTGGAATTTATGTGCTTTGTTTAACAAATCTATAAATCTTCAACGATTATAGAAAGATTAAGGAGTGGTGACATGCCTAAAGAGATAAAAGTGGTTGCTATTGGTGCAACTGACTCTGGTAAGACATCCTTTTTAAAAAAAGAATGCCAAGATTATAGTACAATAGGTGCCGACTTTACTTTATTAGAAACAACGACGCGAAATTATTGGATTTGGGATACGGCAGGGAGAGAAGGTTACGAGGCATTGCGGCAGCATTACTATAAAGATGCAAGCATTGCTTTGTTATTTATTGATTGTAGTAACCTCGAAGCAAGTATTGATTTTTGTCGCAAAGAACTAATAAGGATGCGGCCTGAAGTAAAACAGGGTATTACGAAGTACAATGTTGTTTTTACGAAAGCTGATTTGAGTGGTGATGACTTTTATCCTTATCTAACATTTGCATCATTAAAGACTAAATTAAGACTCAGGGATGACCAATTTGTTTCTGAAGAAGGTTATGTCCTCACATCAGTGAAGAGTGATAGTGCAGAGGAGCTAGCAAGCAAGCTTAAGGATTCGGTCCATCTCTATCAAAAAGCAGACTCTATACTAGAGAAAGTTGAAGTGTCATTAAAAGAACTTGAAGCATATAGAGATACGGAAATTGAAGCAGATCATCCCCAACATGGCAAATTAAATCGCTTTATTGGCAGTACAAGGCAACGTATAGACTCTTTTAAAGCTGGTAATGAGGGTGCTTTTGTAGGTTATGAGCGGGACAATCATGAGCTTCGTGAGGTACTGAAAGCGACAGAAAGCACGAGTGCTTTGTCTAGGCTGTGGTTGTCTATTATCCTCAATATTGTTACGTTAGGCCTTTCTGCAGTTGTTACGCTAATACATACAAGGAATGATGAAAAAACCTGCTTGCCGTTCTATAGACCGAGTGACCCTCTTGCCCAAGCCGAAGGGGTGGAAGTTCAGATGACAGGGCTTAAGGGTTATGGCGGGACTGCTGTTTAAGATGGATTATAAAAAAAATAGCTGTTAAATTTTTGTATGGCTGTTTGGCACCCTAAGCACGAAGATAGGGTGCGGCGGCTTAGAAGTACTAAAAGTTATTGACACATTATTTTTTTGAGCATGAGTTGGCCGCTTTGACCGGCCCAAATCTCTGGCAGGTCGATTAATTTAGCAAAGCCGACTTTGCTGTAAAAGCGTTCGGCAATGCGTTGAGAGGCCGGTGTGTTGTTTTCATCATAAGGTGTTTTTACGACGAGGTATTGATGGCGGATGTTGCGACTATATTTTTCTGCGGCATCAATTAAGCTGAGGCCGATGCCTTGTTGCTGATAAGGCTTTAAGATGGCAATGAGAGCGACTTCTGTTGTAATCGGCGCGTGCTGCTGTAGCCCCATGAAGCCGACGATGCGTTGATGAGTATGTGCGGCAAGAATATGCATTTTCTCAAAGTGGCGTGCATAGTGATTAATGGTGACCTCATTTTTAAATGATTCAGGAATTTGGCGCATTAAGCGCTCGCATGTCAAGGCCTTATGGCGTTCTAATGGTGCAATGGTGGTTTGCATGATGAAATCTCTTTCTGTCCCTATACTCTTAATCTAGCAAGCTTTGTGCAACAATGCTGGTGTGTTGCCCGATCTTTCTGCCAGACAATCTCGGTAGTTCTTGTGAGACTTTATACCTAACAGTTGATAAAAAACAATTTGCAAGAGAGTGCTTGGGTGCTTGTGCGTTATAAATACGAAAGTTTTGTACAGTAGTGTGTGTAGTGGCTTTGATTGGTAAAATTGCTGAAGAGAGCTTTCACTCCAGTCTTGTTACACCGGGCATTTTTTGAGTGGCAGAGAGTGAGTGAGGGGTTGAGCTTGAGTTGATTGGTCTTTCCATTCGTATAATAAAGATGTGTTGATTGGGCATGTTTGGCTGCACTGAGCACCGCAGCCTGTTGAGATATTGCGTGCTTGAACTTGGCCCTTGTTGATGAAGTGCTGTAGCATGCATTGCACTTGTTTAGGCTCTGTTTGAAAGCAAATCGTTATTTCTTTTAAGGTTGCATAACCGTGTGTTCGTAAGTATTTTTTTAACTTTGATAAGGTGATCATGCTTATCTCCTGAATATTCTATGTGAATATTATTTTTTCACTTTAATTACAGCAGCCAGATTTGGGTTTGTTAATGTTAATTGGTGCCGGTTGCGTTAAATCGACAGTATTGCGTTTAGACCATTGTATTAATCCGAAAATAGAGATGCTTTGAAAGAGGATTAAACCGATAATCCAGGCACTGGAGGAGGCAGGGTGCATTGAGAAACTTCCTGCTTGATAAGTGATTACCGCAAGTGAATAGGCAGTGCTTGCCCCCCAATAGGTTGAAAGATAAGCCCAGCCACGTCCAATCTCCCGGGAGAGTGCGCCGATCGTGGCAATGCATGGGATATATAGCAAGGCGAAAACAAGATAGGCAAAGGCTGCGATTGGACTACCAAAAAAGTGAACCATCTGACCCATGGCACTGGAGTCCATGTCTCCATCGGCTTTCGCTGCTTCAAAAGGATTAATAAAGGTTGCTGCATTCATACTGCTAAAGCCGGCAATCGTGTCAGTAACAGCAGATTTTATCCCACCCCAGAAGCTAAAGTCTTGACCTGTTGAAGTTGTGGGAGTTTGTTGTGAATACAAGGTATTTAAGGTGCCAACGACGACTTCTTTGGCCAGTGTGCCTGTGATTAGACCAACGGTGGCTGGCCAGTTGTTTTGTTCTATACCCATCGGAGTAAAGATGGGTGTTATTATTTTGCCAGTCTTTGAGAGAATAGAGTTGCGGCTGCCGTCTGGATCAATACTACCATTAATGTTAATGCTATTGAGGCTGCCAATGAGGATGCACACAGGGACGATGATTTTACCTGCACGGATAACAAAGCCTTTAAGGCGATTCCAGGTAAGCATCAGAATGCTCTTGAGGTGGGGAGCATGATAAGCAGGTAGCTCCATAATAAAAGGGGTTGCATCGCCACGTAAAATTGACTTTTTCAGTAGCAAGCCGGTGGCGACGGCAATGATAATGCCAAGTAAGTACAGGCTGAAAACGACGAGAGCACCGCCTTGAGTAAAAAATGCAGTTGAAAATACAGCAAAAATAGCCAGGCGTGCACCACAGGAGATAAAGGGAGCCATCATCGCTGTCATAATGCGATCGCGGCGTGTTTCTAATGTCCGGGTTGCCATAATGGCAGGGACATTACAGCCAAAGCCGACGATTAAGGGAACGAATGACTTTCCTGGTAAGCCAATGGCTTGCATAAAGCGATCCATCACAAAGGCGGCACGTGCCATATAACCAGAGTCTTCTAAAAAAGATAAGAACAAGAACATGAGGCCAATTTGGGGGATAAAGCCGGCGACGGTATCTAGGCCACTACCAAAACCTTGGGCAGCAATGGCGGTAATCCAGCTTGGCAAGCCGATATGTTGGCCCAAATAGCTGACCCCATCAATAAAAATTGTATCGATGGTGCCTTGGAATAAAGGCTGTAAAGCGCCGCCAATATTGATAGACAGTAAAAACATCCAATACATTAAAAATAGAAAAATAGGAATGCCGAGCCAGCGATTCATAACGATATTATCCAAGCGCTGTGTTAGTGTGCGCTGTGCCTTGGATGGTCGTTGTGTGACTTGGTCGATTACGGCACTAATCTGCTGATAGCGGGCATCGGCAATTAAAATATCCGCTTCTTCATCGGTTGCTTTTTCAATATGCGCAATTAACTGCGTGGCCGTTAACGTGATTGCTGTGGGTAGCTGGCTATTGATAAGTGTATCTTGTTCTAATAAACGTGTTGCTAGCCAGCGTGGTTGATTAAGGTAAAATGGAGTCACCTGATCGTTGTCAATTTGGCGAACAAGTTGGTTAATGCTTTGCTCTATTTCGGTAGAGAATAATGATTGATAACTTGATGCACTAAAAGAATGATTAATGATAGCTGCTTTTAATTGATCGGTGCCTTGGTTTTTATTGGATACCAGTTCAATGACTGGACAGCCGAGTATTTCTGATAGTTTTTTGCTGTTGATGTTGATTTTGCGTAATTTGGCGATGTCCAGCATATTGAGTGCAATGATGCATGGAATGCGCATTTCTAAAAGCTGACTAGTTAAATAGAGATTTCTTTCTAAATTTGCCGCATCGACAATATTAATGACTAGATCGACTTTTTCTTGGAGTAAATATTCACAGGCGATGCGCTCATCGAGTGAAGACTGCGCTGAGGCGACATTAAGAGAATAGGTTCCTGGTAGGTCAGTGAGTTGTATATCGTGATGCTGGTATGTGAAAGAGCCTGTTTTTTTCTCAACAGTGACGCCTGCCCAATTCCCTACTTTTTGTTTTGAGCCTGTTAATTGATTAAAAAGCGTTGTCTTTCCTGAATTTGGGTTACCAAGTAGGGCGATGTGTATATGTTTCATAAAATACTTTCTAGTTCTAAAAGCGCAAGTTCTTTGCGGCGGATACATAGGGCATAATCTTTAACAGCGATGTAAAGCGGGTCTCCTAGTGGTGCAACGCGCTCAATGCGAAAGGTTGATCCTGGCATGATACCCATGGATAGCAGCTTATGGCGGTAATTTTTATCAATATTTTTACTGATTTTTTTAACCTTATAGGAGGCGCCAGCTTGTAAAAAAGAGGTATTCATAGAAGTCGACTCTAGTTTTTATCTGCGAATTTTTGATGATTAATTTGGGTTTAATTGATACGGATTTAGTGTAGCGACTAATTGGCAGAGAAGCAATAAGTGATAATACTTCTCATTTTTACTGTGGTGTTTTGTCCTTGTTGTTATGTTCCAAGGCAATTGATTCTAATTTATATTTTTAGTGTGCTAAAAGTTATGGACACTTTGCAAATTTTAAAGATTTAAGTTGATTGGCTCGAGTTTTGGTCCTTTCCCTGTAGCCTTCTTAGCTATAGGGCCTATCTTAATATTTCTTATATTTTAGCTACAAAGGGAGGGTATACATGGAGATAATGAACATATAATAAAGTTCATTAAAGTGGTTTTGAAAAAGACGCAAGTTAAATATAAAAGTTCTCGTCGAGCAAAGGCTTGCTAGCGTTTATAAAATAAGGTATCATTGGCCGCCTTAGCGTAGTGTAATGATTATGAATTATTTTTTTAGGCTTCTGGAGTTGAACCAGAAATGAGTACATATAGTGCAAAGCCAGAGACGGTAAAGCGTGATTGGTTCGTTGTTGATGCAGCTGATAAAACGTTAGGCCGTATGGCAAGCGAAATCGCCAAGCGACTTCGTGGAAAACATAAGCCCGAGTACACACCACATGTAGACACTGGTGACTACATTATTGTGGTGAATGCAGATAAAGTGGCTGTGACCGGTAACAAAGCGAAAGATAAACTCTATCATCGCCATACGGGTTTCCCCGGCGGGATTAAGTCTCTTCCTTTTGATGAAGCGAAAGCAAAAAACCCTCAGCGTGTGATCGAACTTGCTGTGAAGGGAATGTTGCCTCGTGGGCCTTTGGGACGCGCGATGTTTCGTAAACTGAAAGTGTATGCGGGTGCAGAGCATGATCATGCTGCGCAACAACCGCAGTTACTTGAGATTTAAGAGAGGGATATATGACTGTTCAAAATTATGGTACTGGCCGTCGTAAATCTTCTACTGCACGTGTCTTTGTTCGTCCGGGTACGGGTAACATCACTGTGAACAAGCGTTCATTAGATGAGTACTTTGGTCGCGAAACAGCACGTATGGTTGTTCGTCAGCCCTTAGAGCTCGCTGAAATGACAGAAAAGTTCGATGTTTATGTGACTGTCAGCGGCGGTGGATCAACAGGTCAATCAGGTGCGATTCGTCATGGTATCGCACGTGCGATCGTTGATTATGATGAAGGCATGCGTTCTAATATGCGTACAGCGGGTTTCTTGACTCGTGATGCTCGTGAAGTTGAGCGTAAGAAAGTAGGTCTTCGTAAAGCACGTCGTGCGACGCAGTTCTCTAAACGTTAAACGACTTATATTTTGTTATTAGTATGGCAGTGGCCTTATGATCACCATGTAAGCTGTACAATACAAAAAGTCTGATAAAGCCCTGCTCTTTTTAAAGTGCAGGGCTTTTTATTTGAATTACTTATAGTAAGATCATTAAAATGATTTTTTTGGAGGGAGTATGGCAACGGTAACAAGTAAGCGTTCTGTCATGACGCTATATTCAAATCAAGAGTGCCCCTTTTCGCATCGTGTTCGCCATGTATTAGCTGAAAAAGGTGCAGCTGTTGAGATTATTGAAATTGATCTTAATAACAAACCTGAAGATCTGATTGATTTGAACCCTTATGGGCAGGCACCAACACTGGTTGACCGAGATCTTGTTCTGTACGAATCTCGTATTATCATGGAATACCTGGATGAGCGTTTCCCTCATCCGCCGTTAATGCCTGTATATCCAGTTGCACGTGCACAAAATCGTCTGATGCTCCATCGTATTGATTATGACTGGTATACGCAGATGACAAAAATTACCTCAGGCAGTGCAACAGAAGTAAAAAAAGCACGCAAAGCATTACAGGAAAGCTTAGTATCGCTAGAGCCTGTCTTTGCTGAAAAAGAGTACTTTTTAAGTGAAGAATTTACGTTGGTTGACTGTAGTCTAGGGGTGTTATTATGGCGTTTACCGCGTCTAGGAATTGATATTCCGGTACGCTCAAAAGCGCTGAAAGCCTATTGTGATCGCTTGTTTTCTCGTGATGCATTTCAGGCAAGTTTATCTGATCTTGAACGTGAATACCGTGATTAAGGAGAACGAGTGTGGCACTGTTACGTTCTTATTTAATTCGTTCTTGTTATGACTGGATTGTGGCTCATCAATTAACACCGTACTTATTGGTGGATGCGACCTTAGATGATGTCGATGTACCAGAGGAGTATATTGATAAAGGCAAGATTATTTTAAACCTTGCACCGGCTGCAGTGAATGACTTAGAAATAGAAGAAAGCTGTATTCATTTTTCAGCTGGGTTCGGTGGTGTTTTACGCCGTATTTATGTGCCGATTAATGCAGCATTGGCTTTGTATGCGCGTGAAAATAATATGGGTGTGTATTCACGTGATGATGGTCCTGGCATGTGGGTGAATGAAGGGGATGGCCGTGATATTGCCCCAGTACCCGAGCCTGATACCAAAAAGGTAGATAGCACAAAAAAAGTCGATCGATCTTTCTTACGTGTTGTAAAGTAAAACCGAAAAAGGGCAGGGCCGCTCTTTTTTGGTTTTAACCACTGCCAAATAAGGTGTTGTCAATAGTGTCACAGAGGCAGTGGGTAATCAGTAGGTGAGTTTCTTGAATTCGTGCGGTTTTATTGGCACTGACACGAACTTCTAAGTCTTCTTCACTTAATAGCTTAGCGGCTTCTCCGCCATCGCGACCGGTAATGGCAATGACTTTAATATTGCGTTCTTGGGCTGTTGTAATCGCAGTTAAGATATTTTTAGAGTTACCGCTGGTGGTATAGGCAAGCAGAATATCCCCGCTATTACCTAAGGCGCGAATTTGTTTGGAAAAGACTTGATTGTAGTCATAATCATTGGCAATTGCGGTGAGTGTTGAGGTATCTGTTGTCAAGGCAATTGCTGGCAGTTCTGGCCGCTCCCGTTCATAGCGATTAAGCATTTCTGAAGAAAAGTGTTGTGCATCACCAGCAGAGCCGCCATTGCCGCACGCAAGAACTTTATGGCCATCAATCAATGCTTGCACGATGAGGGCTGCTGCTCCTGCGATGATGGTTGGCAGCTCGGCTAAGGCCTGTTCTTTGGTTGCCATGCTTTCATGAAATTGTTGTTCTATACGCTCTATCATACTGCTTGCTTAATTTTTTAAAATTTTAAAATGTTTATGGTAAATTAATTAGGTTAGATGATTATGGTAATTTTTAATATCAGTCATTCATCATCAGTGATTATACCTGAAAAGCGTCTTGAATCCACTCAAGGAGAGAGTCGGTGATGGCAATGACATCAAAGCGGCAGTTTGGGGAGTAGTGAAGTTTGCTGAGGTAATGACGGGCTGTTTTGATAATGCGTTGTTGCTTCTTATAATTGACAGTCGCCGCTGGGGAACCAAACAGAGCACTCTTGCGATAACGTACTTCAATAAAAATGAGGTCTGTATGTTCTTGCATGACTAAGTCAATTTCGCCAAAACGACAGCTGTAATTTTGTTGGAGGAGTATTAAGCCTTGTTTTTTTAGATAGCTGAGAGCATATCTTTCTGCATCTGAGCCTTTAGTGCGCACGTGAAGATAAGGTTCCAGGCTGTACAAGCGTTTGCACTTTGCCGTTTTTATAGGTGATCCAGGTTAAGTCAGGGCGAATAATATTATGTTGGCTGAGGCTGAGCGCTCCGGTCATGCCGTTGAGTATGTAGTTTGGGTGGTGTTGGATTTGATTGATATGCAGCGCCAGATCATAAGTATCTAAGCCTAGTGCGAAGAAAGCATTATTACGTAAAGGGGTGCTCCAGATCTTGCTTGCATAGGCAAGTTGATGCTGTAGTTTACTATTATTGCTTAAAGACCAGGGTGTGGTCATGATTTTTATGCCATCTAGATCACTGTTTGTTATGCTGTTGCCATAGTAACTTGTCGATAGGCTGATGACAGGTAATTGCTCGGCAAAGTAAAACCGCAATAGTGGTTTGATTTGCATTGCTTCTTGATTGTGAGCAGCAAAAAATAAGAAATCAACGTCTTTTCTTGGTCGAGGGTGAAATTCAATGGGATTGTTAAGTAAATTGCTGAGTTTTTTATAGCGTACTTGGCTTTGTTTAACTTTGAGTAAACGGCTTAAGCCATAATGAATTGCTTGAGGTGAGGAGAAAACCATGCTGTTTTTGATTTGCCCTCCTAAGGTTTGCCAGCGCACTTTAAAGGCATGGGCTATACGCTTGCCATATGGACTGTTGGGAGTTAGTGTAATGGCGTTGTGATAGCCTTCTTGCCAGGCACGGTCAGCAGCTTGCTCAGCCTCGTATAGTGGGGAGAGGCTAAAATAATATAGGTTGCGTGGATAAGGGATATTTGGGTGAGTGGCCGGTTTATTAAGAGCTAGTGTTGGTACTGGAATATTCTTGTGTTGTAGTGCTTGAACTGCGCTTTTAGTAATTGGGCCGATGATCATGTTTGCCCCTTCTTTTAGGGCGTGTTGATAAGCAGAATAAGCGTCTTTGCCATGATTTGTATTGTAAAAGGTTAAGGCTGGGCGTGTGCCTATGGATTGATAATAGGCGGTTAAAATCCCTTGTTTTATGCTGTTTGCTGCGTTTTTATAAGGGCCTGTATTTGGTAGTAGCAAAGCAATTTTATCAATATGCCAAAATTGTTTGGACAATGCTGATTGAATTTCATAAGGCAATGCATCGATAGAGAGTGTTTGTGGGAATGCTTTTTGCCATTGTTTTAGTTGTTTTTGTAATTGTTTAGGTTGTTGCTCATACGTTTTATAAATGAGAGCAAGTGCCATCCAAGCACTGGTTGGATCTCCTGGAATATTTGGATTTAATGATCGTAATGCGGTTTTTGAAAGTTGATTGACATCGTTCCAAATCATGGTTTGATTGCGGCGAATAGTGTCAGCTTGAGTAAGCCAATGCCCTAAAGATGTCCGTGTTTTTATCGTCTCAAATATATTATTCAGTTGGCTGTAGGCATGGGCTTTAAGCTCATAATATTGACGTTTATCAAGAGGGGGTAATCGTTGTGGTGATAAAGTGGCCAATGTTGTTAGGGCTTGTTTGGGTCGATGGCTAGCTAGAGCAAGCTCTGTTTTTTGGAGTAAATAGGTGACGCGTGTTTCTGTGGGTAATTGCTGTGGATTGATCAGCTCGAAGAGGGCGTGGGCCTGCTTATAGCGTTTTTTTTCAATTAGGTGAGTGGCACTGCTCAACAGCTCGGCAGAGCTGCTGTGAGCTGATGACTGAGCATGGCTATAATTGCTAATGAATAAGCTTAATAGGCTGATGCTAAGAGTGATAATAGCAATGAAAGTTAGGGTAGGGCGTAAAGGGGTAACATTCATGTGTCACGCACTAAATTTATGATTAATTGCTTATAGTTACACTATACCTTGAGATAGCAGGCTTTGCCATGTTCGCCGTGTTAATTAACAGTCTAAAACGCTATAGACAGTCGTGAGTTTGCTTAAAGCATTATAGCCTGGTAGGGCGTGGAGTGCGACAGCAAAACAGGCACCAATACATTGGCCACCCGCTTGATTAATCAGTTCTATGGCCGCTTGTGCAGTGCCGCCGGTGGCGATTAAGTCATCGGTGAGTAAGATTTTTGCTGAGTTTGCACCTCGAAAGGCATCTTGATGAATTTCGAGTGTGTCGGTGCCATACTCAAGCTCATAGTGGCTTTGATAGGTTTGGCTGGGTAATTTCCCTGGTTTACGTATCGGGACGAAGCCTGCATTGAGTTTATAGGCTAAAATGGCGCCGAAGATAAAACCACGGCTTTCTATGCCAGCGACAAAGTCGATGTGTTGATCTTGATAATAATCACATAAATGGTCGATGAGTAGGGAAAATGCGACATGATCATTGAGGAGTGTTGATATATCTTTAAATAAAATTCCAGATTTTGGATAGTCTGGGATATTGCGAATGCTGTTAAATAGCGTGTTTTTGTCAGAGTGAGAAAGGGTTTTCATAAGGTATTTTAGCCTATAACTATAACTAACTTTAACTGTTGCGCTGTAATGATAGTTCAGCAATTTGTATGAGTGCTTCTTTGTACGTACTGGGTGGAAGTGGTTTTAAGGCGTGAATGGCAAGCGAGGCTTGCTGATATGCTTGATCTCTAGCGTAGTCCAGCGCACCGGTATGTTGAATCGTTTGTAATATTTGCTCTAAATGCTCAAGTCCACCTGTGGTGATGGCTTGATGGATTTGTTGTTTGGCGTTGCCTGTGCTGTTCGCGAGCGCGTAGATCAGTGGTAGTGTCGGCTTGCCTTCTGCAAGGTCGTCGCCGAGGTTTTTGCCCATGGTATTGCTATCGGCTGAATAATCCAGGACATCGTCAATGATTTGAAAGGCATTGCCAAGATGAAGTCCATAGTGGCCTAAGGCGCTTTCTATTTTACTGTTTTGATGATTAATAATAGCGCCCAACTTACAAGCGGCGGCAAATAGTGTCGCGGTTTTACGTTCGATGACTTGATAGTAATCTTGTTCTGAGGTGTCTGGGTTATTGCAGTGCATGAGTTGCAGCACTTCGCCTTCGGCAATTTGATTGGTTGCATTGGCAAGGACTTGCATCACCTGCATGATGCTAACCTCTGTCATGAGCTGAAAAGCACGTGAATAGAGGAAATCACCGACTAGAATACTCGCCGCATTACCCCAGACTAAGTTTGCCGTTTTATTACCACGGCGTAGGTCAGATTCATCGACCACATCATCGTGCAATAAGGTTGCATTGTGAATAAATTCAATCACCGCCGCTAGTTTGATGTGGTGGGTACCGGTATAGTTGACAGCTTTTGCTGCAAGCAGCACCAGTAGGGGGCGCAGGCGCTTGCCCGTATTTGTTGTAATATAGTGGCCAATCTGGTTGACGAGTGCAACATCAGAGCTGAGGCTTTCCATTATAAGCCGGTCGGTCGCGGTTAAATCTTCTTTGACGATCTGCTTTACTTCTTTTAATGTAATTGACATACGTTATGTTCAACCAATTTATTTAGTATAGATAGTATAATCTCTGCACATGCGCTGTAATTTCGTTGTGATCGTTAAACTGCTGTTACAGACGGCAGGCCACTTAATTTAAGCTATGGTAACGAGCTCAGTGGAAAAAGGAAAGGGGGTTGTATCCTTTTTAGATATCCTATAGAATGGCTTCGCTTAAATATTTAGAAATTTTGATGTGCGCTCTATATTGGTCCTCACCGAATCGAGTGTACTTCCATAGCATATGTTGGAGTCTAGGGTTATGTACGCGGTGATTAAGAGCGGCGGAAAACAATATCGAGTGAAAGAGGGACAAATCCTCAAAATCGAGAAAATTGAAAACGATCAAGGCTCAAATGTTGAGTTTGATCAGGTATTGATGGTTGGTGAAGGTGATAGCCTTAAAGTAGGTACGCCAATTGTTGAAAGTGCAAAAGTGACGGCTGAGGTTTTAGAACACGCGAAAGGCCGTAAAATTCAGATTATTAAATTCCGTCGTCGTAAAAATTCACGTCGTCAGATGGGTCACCGCCAGTGGTATACAGCGGTTAAGATCACAGGAATTCAAGGTTAACTTTAAGAGGTAGTTTGTCATGGCAACTAAAAAAGCCGGTGGTAGTACCCGGAACGGTCGCGATTCGGAGTCGAAACGACTAGGTGTCAAGCGCTTTGGCGGTCAACTTGTAAAAGCAGGTAGTATTCTTGTTCGTCAACGTGGTACACGTTTTCATCCAGGAGTAGATGTTGGTTGTGGTAAAGACCACACACTGTATGCAAAAGCCGATGGCCGTGTTCAGTTTGAAATTAAAGGCCCACACAAGCGTAAGTTTGTGAGTATTGTTGCTGCTGAGTAAAGCAGGGTAAATTATTTTTTTAAAGGCCCCGGTTTACGGGGCTTTTGTGTTTATAATGTTTGATGTTGTCTGGGTTTAAGACTTAAAGAATGTAAGGTAAAGAAGATGAAGTTTGTCGATGAAGCGCTGATTACCGTCCATGCAGGTAAAGGAGGCAATGGGATTTGCAGCTTTCGTCGTGAAAAGTATGTCGAGTATGGGGGTCCAGACGGTGGTGATGGTGGTCATGGCGGCAGTGTCTATTTAGAGGCCGATCGGGCTTATAATACCTTGGCTGATTTTCGCTTTGTGCGAAAATATGTTGCTGAAGATGGTGAAAAAGGCCAAAGCCGTAACTGTACTGGTAAGTGTGGTGAGGATTTAATCTTAAAAGTACCACAAGGCACGGTTATTTTGGATGAAGAGTCAGAAGAGGCTTTAGGTGAGTTAGTCAAAGATGGTGAGCGGTTGCTGGTCGCTCAAGGCGGCTATCGCGGTTTGGGTAACTTGCGTTTTAAAAGCAGTGTGAATCGTGCGCCACGTCAGTGTAGCAATGGCACTCCAGGTGAAGTACGTAAACTAAAGCTAGAGCTGAAAGTGCTGGCTGATGTCGGTTTACTAGGCTATCCAAACGCAGGCAAATCAACTTTAATTCGCGCTGTTTCTGCGGCGAAGCCTAAGGTGGCTAATTATCCGTTTACAACGATGTACCCGAATTTAGGTGTTGTTCGTGTTGGGGTTAGTCAGAGTTTTGTTGTTGCTGATATTCCAGGGGTGATTGAAGGTGCGGCAGAAGGGGCAGGCTTAGGTTTGCAGTTTTTGCGTCATGTGGCACGTACACGGTTATTGTGGCATGTCGTTGATGTGAATCCAGTGGATGATGATCCAGTGGATGCAATACGAGCAATTATTGCTGAGCTTGAAAAATATAATCCCGAGCTTGCTTGCCGTGAGCGTTGGTTGGTGTTGAATAAAACAGATTTGTTGCCAGCAGATCAACAAAAAGAGTGGGTGGCGCATATTCTAGAAGAGCTAAATTGGCAGCAACCTGTTTTTGAGATTTCTGCGCTGGATGGTACAGGTACACAAGAGCTTGTGAGTCAGGCAATGCAGTATCTTGAACGCCATAAAAATAATGATGCAGAGCAGATCCAGAGTTCGTTTGATTGCGAGGCAGCAGAGCGTGGTGATATTGTTAAATAGATGTTGAGCTATGTTAGAGTATAACTGTTTAATAATCTAAATTGATATGAATAGTTATAAATGCGCGGCTATTAGAAAATCAACGACAGTTCAATTTTTTATTTTTACTGGTTTAGTCGATGACTTAATTTAAGCTGGCAAATTTTAAAGATTCTAGCATCCATGTCGATAACTGCTTTAGTTGCAGTTTAAATAAGCATTGGATGTGCGCATGATGTTGGGTTTGGAGAAGAGCTTACAATTAAAAATTTATGCTGCATTGATTGGTGTATTGACTGTGATACTAATCATTTCTGGTATATTTAATTATCAAGATTATCGCTCTACTTTATTTGAGCAGCTGAGCGAGGAAATTAAACTGGCCAGTGATCGTTTGGCACACAGTTCAGCTGAGCCGTTGTGGAATGCTGATCAAGAGCAACTTGCGGCGCTATTAAAATCTGAGATGCTCTCAAAATCAGTGGCGGGTATTGCTATTAAAGCTACAGATGAACCGCGATTTGGTTTTTATAAACAAGGTAAAAAATTAGAGATTTTTACTCCTAAAACAAAATTGCCTTACGAATTAAAGAAAAAAGAAATTATTTATGATAGTGATGGCGAGTTGAGCCCACTTGGGCAGCTGCTTGTTTATGTAGATAAAGGCGCTTTGATTGCTAAACTAAACTCACGCCTGATTACTATTGTTTTTGAAATTATTATTTTGAATATTATTTTGCTGATGTGTCTATCGTTATTGCTACGTCGTATCGTGATTAAGCCATTACGGCAAATTTCTGATGCGATTAATGATATTGCTGCAGGAGAAGGTGATTTAACCCAGCGCGTTCAAGCAAATTCTGCAGATGAAATCGGTGACTTAGGGCGCGGTTTTAATTTGTTTGTTGATAAGATCCATACGATTATTGCTGCTGTTTCTCACCGGGCGACCAGTATTAATGGCGGCTCTGATCGTATTGAAACGATTAATAGTGAGCTGGCCGGTCATATGGATGTTCAAGCTAAGCACTTAGGTTCGGTGGGAGATTCAGTTGCTGAAGTGCAGCGCTCAATTGCCAATGTAGAAAAGTTGGCAGGCGGAGCAGCAGCGAAGGCGATGCAATCAGTTGAAACAGCCAAATCTGGCGGTACTATTGTTAAAAACAATATAGAAAGCATGCACAGCATCAGTGATGCAGTAAATAAAAGTGCAAGCAGTATTCGTACGCTTGGTGAGCTTGGTGAGTCAATTAACAGTGTTATAGAAACGATTAATACGATAGCGAGCCAAACTAATCTACTTGCTTTAAATGCGGCGATTGAAGCGGCGCGCGCTGGAGAGCAAGGGCGTGGTTTTGCTGTGGTTGCCGATGAAGTACGTAAGTTGGCTATACGCACAGCGGAGGCTACAGATGAAGTGGCCCCAGTGATACGATCAATTCAGACGGAGGTACAGCGTTCGGTTGAACAAATGAATGAGGGGGTGAGCCGTGTCGATGCTGGGGTGAATGAAGTGACACGTGCTGGAGAGATGCTTGATGAGATTGTGATGTCAGTCACTGAGGTGACGCGGGCAACGGATGAAATTGCAGCAGCGGTATCGAAGCAAACGACCTCAACTACAGAAGTTAAAAACTTTATGCAAGAAACTCTTTCTGATATTGAGCAGCTAAAAGATGGTACTTACTCAGCTTCAGAGTCAGCAAAAGATTTGTCTCAGGGTGCTAAACATTTAATGAAGTTGGTGAATCAGTTTACGATTGATGCTGATTTAGCCAAAGAAAAAGAATAAGATAAAAAATAGCATAAATAAAAATAAATAGTCATGGACTAAATGGACTTAAAGTCACTTTATAGGCGCGACCTGGTTCTTCATAAGCTAGTTTAGGGACTAAGTAGCCAGGCAGTTTTTCCATCATTTCTTTAATAATAGTTTTGGCTGCCTCTTTGTCTTGAATATCAAAATGGCCAGCACCTTGTACTGGGTCAAATAAGTGCAAATAATAAGGTAGTACACCGGCCTGATATAAACGATGGCTGAGGTTTACTAAAACTTCACTGGAATTATTAATGTTTTTAAGAAGCAAGCCTTGGTTTAGAGTTGTTATCCCAGCATGCTTTAATTTTAATAAGGCTTCACTGACCTCATCATCGATTTCTTGTGGATGATTGCTATGGATTACCAATGTGCTGATAAAGCGTGTGTTTTTTAAAATAGTAATAAAATCGCTGGTGATGCGGCTTGGGATTATTACTGGAAAACGGCTGTGGATTCTTAAGTATTTTAAATGAGGCACGACTGCAAGTTGATTGATTAGCCAAAAAAGTGTGCTGTCTTTTAAACTCAGTGGATCCCCACCACTTAGGATGACTTCGTCTATTTCAGGGTGTTGTTGAATATAATCAATTGCATTCAGCCAGCCAGTTTTACCTGGGTTATTTTCATGGTAAGGGAAGTGACGGCGAAAACAGTAGCGGCAGTTCACCGCACAAAGGCCATTGGTAACGAATAGCACACGGTTATGGTATTTATGTAATAGTCCTTTGACAGGGCTGTAACTTTTCTCTTGCAAGGGGTCGGCGCTGTAGCCTTGAGTGATGATGGCCTCATGCTTAGAGGGGAGTACCTGCAAGAGTAATGGATCGGTTGGGTTGCCTTTTTCTATGCGCTTAGCAAAGCCTAACGGCACAATAGTTTTAAACAACTGATGGCCTTTTTCGGCTCCTGGTAAATGTTGTTCGGAGTCAAGCTCCAAGTAGTTTAATAGTGCTTTAGGGCATCTAAATGCATTTTTTAGTTCAGTTTGCCAGTCTTGCCTCTGCACTTTCGTTGCAGAACCGTGTATGATGCTAGTCATTTATAATTTGTAGCCTATGATGAAGTCAGTTTTATTAAAGAGGTGTAAATGGCGACATATAATACCAGTGAATTTAAGGGTGGTCTAAAATTAATCATTGATAATGACCCTTGCTCGATTATTGAGAATGAATTTGTCAAGCCAGGAAAAGGGCAGGCGTTTAGTCGAGTGAAGCTGCGTAACTTGAAAACAGGCCGTGTACTAGAGCGAACTTATAAATCGGGTGAGTCGGTTGAAGCGGCGGATGTGATGGAAACGGATGTGCAGTTTTTATATAGTGATGGCGAAGAGTGGCACTTCATGGAGCCCAATACTTTTGAGCAATATAGTATGAATAAAGATGGCCTCGGGGAGACTGAAAAGTGGATCAAAGGCCAAGAAGAATGTGTTTTAACACTCTGGAATGGTCAGCCACTTTCCGTTGAGCCACCAAAATTTGCTGAATTAGCCGTGGCAGAGACGGACCCCGGTTTAAAAGGAGATACGTCAGGCAGTGGTGGTAAGCCGGCAACGCTTGAGACGGGGGCTGTTGTGCGCGTGCCATTGTTTGTTCAAATTGGCGAGACAGTGAAAGTTGATACACGCAGTGGTGAATATGTTGGCCGTGTGAGCAAGTAATATAGATTTATAATAAATTAATTGATTTGGTTAATATCTAGTCACGCAGTGTCAGAGTTATCAGATAACATGTTGTTGGATAGTATTGATAGATAAAAAGGGCAAGAGTGATTGCTCTTTTTTGTTCTTGTGTTGATTGTAATGTGTGATGCTTGTTGTTTTAAATGAATTTATAAATTTAAATTTAGTTTCTAAATGAGTAATAGTGATGACTTCATGGCAGCCTAGTGCAACGATGTTAAAGCTTCAGGCACGTGCTCAGTGCGTAGCAGCCATTCGACGTTTTTTTGCAAAACGTAGTATCTTAGAAGTTGAGACTCCATTGCTTGGTCATGCGACAGTGACGGATGTCCAATTAGGCTCTATTTCGGCAATGCTCTCGGGCAAAACCATGTATTTGCAGACCTCTCCTGAGTTTGCGATGAAGCGCTTATTAGCTGCCGGGTCTGGGTCGATTTATCAGTTATGTAAATCCTTTCGTCAAGATGAATACGGGCGTTACCATAACCCTGAATTTACCATGTTGGAATGGTATCGTGTTGGTTTTAGCCATATTGAATTAATGGCTGAAATGGATGAGTTTTTGCAATACATTTTAAAGCGAGGGCCTGCACAGTATTTAAGTTATCAGGCGGCCTTTGAACATTACCTTGGCTTGGATCCGCATCAAGCAGGTATTGTTGAGTTAAAGTCTTGTGCAGAGAGTAAAGGTTTGCAGGTGATTGGCCTGAACCAGATTGATCATGTAGATAAGGATACTTGGCTACAACTTTTGCTATCTGAATATATTGAGCCTTATTTAGGTGTGAATCAGCCGTGTTTTCTCTTTGATTTTCCAGCTTCCCAAGCTGCTTTAGCTAAAGTCAGTGAAAAGAGTGGTGTTCGCATTGCTGAGCGTTTTGAGGTGTACGTGAATGGCGTTGAGCTGGCAAATGGCTTTCATGAATTAACCGATATGCAGGAGCAGCGCCGACGTTTTGAGAAGGATGTGGCTGAACGTCAGAGTCGTCATTTAGCCTGTGATATGCCAATAGATGAGCGTTTGTTAGCCGCACTAGCATCAGGTTTACCAGAGTGTGCTGGTGTTGCCTTGGGGGTGGATCGCCTGGTGATGCTCGCAACACAGAGCGAGCGGCTAGAGGATGTTGTGTCATTTACTGTGGACCGGGCTTAAGGAGTGAGCATGAATCTTAAACAACAGTGGTCGCCTGCGCGTTGGTTCTGGAGCTTGATGTTAGCACAAATGCTATTGTGGTTTTTATTGCCGACCTTTATTCGCCATGTGACGCCGATGGATTCGACGGAAGGGGCGATGTGGGGGCAGTATTTAACCTGGGGTTATACACGTGATCCTTGGTTGAATGCTTGGCTCACCCGTTTAGCATTAACGATCAGTAATAATCAAGATTGGTCGATTTATTTATTTTCTCAACTTGCGGTGGGAACGGCCTTTTGGTCTGTGTGGCGCTTGGGCAAGATTATTTTATCACCCTGGTATGCATTGATTGCCGTGCTTATTTTATTTGGTGTGCAATATTACACTATTGCGGCGATTGACTTTAATGATAATGTCTGTGAAATTGCCCTATGGCCATTGATGGCCTTGTATTTATATCGCGCCTGCACAACGCAGCGCTTAAAGCATTGGATACTTCTCGGCTTATTTTCAGGCTTAGCTCTGATGGCTAAATATTATACAGCATTGCCTTTATTAGCTATGTTGATCTTTATGTTGGCTAGTGCGAAAGGGCGAGCGTGTTTTAAATCTATAGGTGTTTATTTTGCTTTATTGATTTTTATTGTAATCAGTGCTCCACATTTTATTTGGTTGCCGCTTAATGATTATATAACGATAAAGTACTCTTTTGATAAGGTTGATAGCTATGCTAGTTTGTTAGACAGGCATCTAGGCTATGCCTTTTATTTTTTTCTAGCACAGTTATTCACTTTTTTAGGTGCTTGTATCTTATTTGTTTTTGTCGCTATTGGTAAAAAAGGTCAGGCGAGCGAGCATGGCCATTTCGTTGATTTTAATTCTGATTCTGACTCTGATTTTGATAGCTCTTGTAATAATAGCAATCAAAATAAAAAACAGCTTAGTCGCTTTGATTGGTGCTTTTTATGGATAGTTGGTTTTGGGCCATTTATTTTAACGTTGCTTATTTCTGTTATTTTTGGTTGGAAGTTAAATACTATGTGGGGCACGCCTTTGCAGTCATTGTGGGGATTAGTATTGGTAGCAATGGTACAGCCTGATTTAACTTGTGCAAAGCTAAAGCGCTTTCTAATTGCAGTGATGACTGTGAGTATGCTTATTGGCCTGGGTTATAGCCTATCGTTAATGAGAAAAGGCTCGCATAGTAGTGCGAACTTTCCGGTGCGAGCCATTGCTGAGAAAATGACAACAGAATGGCATCGGCGTTACCAGACGACGCTCTCTTACGTTGCTGGGCCAAATAAGGCGGTGAGTTATATGGCGCGTTATTCTAAAGATCGACCGCTCGCTTTGATAGATTGGCAGCCGACTCGCAGTCCTTGGGTAAATATGGATGACTTTAGAGAAAAAGGTGCAGCTTTTATTTTAATAACAAAAGACTCACCAGGCCCGCTTCAAAGCTTTCCTGATAATATACGCGCTGAGTATCCGAATTTAATTGTATTACCCGTAGCAAGCATCTCGTGGTTGCGAGCTAAAGCAGGGCAAGGGCCATTTTATTATCGCTTTGCTTTTTTGCCGCCATACAACCAGTAACAACTAATAACAACTGAGTGCTAGTTAAGAATGAAGATTGCGATTGTTCATCATCAATATCAATGTAAAGGTGGAATGGAGCGTTATTTGTTTGATCTGATTGATGGCTTTAGGGCTGCGGGCGATACTGTTGATCTTTATGTGTATAAGAGAGATAAAAATTTAGAAATCCCAGAAGGGTTAACAGTCAAGCAAACTAAATTAGGGTGGCTACCGAGAAAATTAAAAAAGTATGTTTTTACTTTGTTGATGAAGCGAGTTGACTGGTTAGAGTATGATCTTTCTATCAGTTTAATGGCTTCTTGGGGGCAAGATTTAATCGTGTGTGGTGGCAGTCACTTAGCTTATTTACGTGATTTAAATAAAAAGCCTGGGCTTTGGGGCTGGATGCGACTTTATTTTGAGCAGCGTGGTTTTAATGAAGCAAAATATATTGTTGCTCACTCAAAGAAAATTGCAGAGGATTTGCTTGCACTTTATCCTGTAAGTGTAGATAAAGTCAAAATGTTTTACCCGCCGATAGATACTGGGCGCTTTAATCGCTTGCAATATGCTCAAAGAAAGGTGCTTAGAGTAACATTTGGTTGTACTGAGGGAAAAGTAACGTTAGTTATTCCCTCAACTGGTCATAAACGTAAAGGCACTTATGAGCTCATTGAGGCGATGAAATTATTACCTGAAGACCAGTTTGAATTACTAATTGCAGGTGATCCGATTGATGTTGCCGCGACTAATATTTGCACGTTAGGTTTTGTTGATGATATGGCAGGGTTGTATACGGCTGCTGATTTTATGGTGTTGCCATCTCACTCTGAACCTTTTGGTTTGGTGGTTCCAGAAGCGCTCGCTTGTGGTACACCAGTGATCATCTCGAGCCGAGTTGGTGCAAAAGAACTGATTACCGATGATTTGGGTGTAGTAATTGATGAGATTACGCCTGTGGCCATTGCTCGAGCTATTCAGCAGGTGGCACAGCGAAAGTTTAATATTTCTAATGTGTTTATTCATCATTATCAATTGGCAAGACAGGCACATGTAGAGCAGTTGAAGTGTTTATTAGGCACTTAATGAAAGATTTAAATTTTTATGGTGTTTTTAAAGGAAGTTCTTAAGGTGCTAGCAATAGATTTGCGTAATAAACTGGCTCCCTGAGCAGGGCTCGAACCTGCGACCCAATGATTAACAGTCATTTGCTCTACCAACTGAGCTATCAGGGAATATGTCTGTAAAAATTTTAAGTGGCTCCCCGAGCAGGACTCGAACCTGCGACCCAATGATTAACAGTCATTTGCTCTACCAACTGAGCTATCGGGGATCTGCCAACGAGGGAAGATTTTATGTAAATCTTCTTGTAAAGTCAAGAGATTTATCCTGATTATTTCTTAAGCGTTGGTTTTATGTCGAGAGCGTTCTATAAGTGCTAAATATTGAGGAATAATAGCTGTGCTGCTAAAGCGCTCAAGGTATTTATCATCGATTTGAATGTCAGTAGAGAGTGCTTCTTCAATTTTATCTGCTAAGGCATCAGCATTGTCTGTAGGGACGAGCCAGTTGCTAAGCTCACCTGTGAGGATTTCTCTGGGCCCTGACGGACAGTCTGTGGATACGACTGGAGTACCACAGATAAGGGATTCTATAATGACATTGCCAAATGATTCGTGATCTGAGCAAAGAATTGATAAATCTGCTGCTTTAAACCATGGGTAGGGGTTTTGTTGAAATCCCGTGATAACCACTCGATTACTTAAATTGTGGTTGCTGATTAAATAGTCAAGTTCGTTATTTTGCTTTGTAAGGAGAACAAGCATATGGTTTGATTTTAATTTGGAAAATGCTGTGAATAGTAAGTCAAAGCGCTTATCATGGCTAAAGCGGGCAGCATGCAGAATAAAAGGCTGTTTAGGGATGTTTGGGACAGTTTGTATGGATAACGCTCTAATACTTTCTAGATTAAATGGATTATAAATTGTTTGAATAAAATCAGGTTTACACTGTATCTGATTTAGCAGAGCTTTTTTAGCACCATTGGAAACAGAGATAACTTGTTTTTCTGAAAAGCGCTTATGAAGGCCTTGGATAAATTTTTTGAGCTGCCCTGCTGAGGTTTTTTTTGTTCTATTAAACTCGGTTGTATAGTCAAGGTGGAGCCAATAATAAAACTTGTGTTTTAAATGATTAGGAAGAAAGCTTTTTCCTGTTGTTGCATAGTTAGATAGGATGAGGTCAAAGCCTCCGATTTTTTTATCTAATTGTATAATTCTGGACGCTAAGCAAATTTGGTGAATAGGCTTGAAGCGTAATTTGTTTGCTAACTTCGCATAGTGTATAAGAATATCATTTTTGACTGTAAAATCTATATGTTCGTTAAGTAGTAGGATATGACATTGGCACCCATGGGCTGTTAACATCATGGCAGTATTAACCAGCATGCTTTCTGCACCACCGCCCATAAGGTTTTTACTTAAAAAGAGGATATTGTATTGATAATTCATAATTATTTGTTCGTATTGCGATTATTGGCGCTCAAGCAGACTCAGGTATTGTATTAGTATAGTCTCGGTACTAAATGGGTGTGTTGAGCTTGGTTTTATTTTTATATTAGATGTAAGGGCTTGTATTATTTTTTGCACTAACTGTTTAGGATCTCTTATCGGGGTTAACCATTGACTTAGTTCGTTTGTTAGAATCTCTCTTGGGCCTGAAGGACAATCGGTAGAAACAACAGGTGTACCTATTGCTAGGGATTCGATAATAACCGAGGGCAAGCCTTCCCAATCTGAACTTAAAACAGTTAAATGAGCCTGTTTAAACCATGGGTAAGGGTTACGTTGAAAACCGGTGACGATGACTCGGTCTGATAAATGATATTGTTTTATTAAAGCGGTTAATTCTTCGCTTTCTTTCGTCAGTAAGACAAGAGTATGCTCAGTATTTAATTGTGAAAATGCTTGAAAAAGGATGTCATGGCGTTTTTGGGCAATATCAAAGCGTGCAGGGTGGAGGATATAGGGTGTATTTGGAATATTTGAATTGCTTGCCTGTGCCAATTTTCGAATTTGTTCAATATCAAAGGGGTTGTAAATCACTTGACTAGATTTAGGCTTGGCCTGAATATCATTGAGTAGAGTGTCTTGAGCCCCTTTAGAAACACAAATAATATTTTTATTTGTATGCTTTTTGTAGAGCTTGTTTTTGAATTTTAAAAATGCTTGAACAGATTGTTTTTTCTTATTTTCTAGTGCATTTCTATAATCAAAGTGTAGCCAATAGTAGGTCATTTTTTCTAGATGGTGGGGAAGAAAAAAGCGTGGGCTGGTAAAGTTTGAAAGAATTAAATGGATGTCCCCGAGGTTTTTTTCTAACTGTTTAACTTTATTGCGAATACAAAGTTCCTGAATAAATTTAGGACGTATGTACTCTGTTAATTTAAAAGTATGTAGATGGATGTTTTTGGGGAGACTTATTTCTATGATATTTCTGATCAATAAGATATGACAGTGGTGCCCTGCTTGTTGAAACATATTGGCAGTATTTAGTAATACACGTTCTGAGCCACCGCCGTGTAAACTATCAGCGATAAAAATAATATTTAATTTCTGTGTCATTATAATTGTGCTTAATTGTTAAAACTATGAAGTACGAGTGAGTATAAACGGCAGCTTTATTTATTGAAGATAAAATTTATACTGCCGTTTTGTGAGAGCTTACGCTACTTTAGCGCAGTGCTTGTTCTATTTGGTCTAAGGCTTGGGTTAATGTTGCCTCATCGAGAGCATAAGATAAACGTAGATGCCCTGGACTACCAAAGGCACTACCTGGAACACTGGCGACATTGGCTTTATTTAGTAATAGCTCTGCAAGCTCAGAATCACTGCTAATATCTTGTCGTTGTGCGATCACTCCTTCGACGTTGACAAAGGCATAGAAGGTTCCTTGAACGGCCAAGCAGCGCATGCCAGGAATGTTATTTAGGCGGCTAGTCACTAGATCGTGACGCTTTTTAAAGGCTTTCACCATATCTTTAATACACGAAATACTTGTATTGTCTTCTAGGGCTGTCCGGGCAGCTTCTTGAGCAATGGAGCAAGGGTTCGATGTGCTTTGTGATTGAATCTTGCGCATGGCGGTGATAGCAATTTCAGGTCCAGCGATATAACCGATGCGCCAGCCAGTCATGGCATAGCCTTTGGAGACACCATTAACGACTAAGGTACGGTCTTTCAGCTCAGGACAAGCATTGATAATATTAACAAAAGGCTGATCTGACCAGCGGATATGCTCATAAATATCATCGCTGATTATATTGACATGTGGGTGCTTTTTTAAGACTTCAGCTAACGCTTTTAGCTCAGCTAGGCTATAGTCCATACCGGTTGGGTTCGAGGGGCTATTTAGAATAAAAAATTTAGTCTTAGGTGTGATGGCTTTTTCGAGTTGCTCGGCAGTAATTTTAAAGTGCTGCTCAAAGCTGGCTTCGACAATAACAGGTTTCCCTCCTGCAAGCATGACAATATCTGGATAAGATACCCAGTAAGGCGCAGGAATAATGACCTCATCACCTTCATCAATTAATGCTTGAGCGATATTATACAGGCTATGTTTGGCGCCGACGGAGATAATAATTTCATTAATTTGGTAATCAAGTTTATTTTCTTTTTTTAATTTATTGCTAATTGCAGTTTTTAATTCAGGTGTGCCATCTGGGGCGGTGTACTTGGTTTTACCCGCATGAATTGCAGCAATTGCCCCTTGCTTGATGTGCTCTGGAGTGTCAAAATCAGGCTCACCGACGCTTAAATTGATAATTGGACGACCTTGAGCGCGTAATTCTTTGGCTTTAGCATTGAGGGCAAGTGTTGGAGAGGGCTTAATTTGAGCAAGGCGTGCGGCAGGCTTCATGGTGTTTTGTTCCTTAAATTTTAGAGTGTCTCATTAGTATAAAATATAGATCAACGATAGTATAAAAGAGTTTAAAGATGGCAGCAAAACAGTTTCAATTACATAGCGAATTCCAACCTGCCGGAGATCAGCTGACTGCTATTGCTGGCTTAGTGACTGGCTTAAATGATGGCTTGATGCACCAAACGTTACTGGGAGTCACAGGCTCGGGTAAGACCTTTACCATGGCGAATGTCATTGAGCAGATGCAACGGTCTACTTTGATTTTGGCGCATAATAAAACCCTTGCTGCACAGCTTTATGGCGAGATGAAAGAGTTTTTCCCAAATAATGCAGTTGAATATTTTGTATCTTATTATGATTACTATCAGCCTGAGGCCTATGTTCCTGCTTCTGATACGTTTATTGAAAAAGATGCCTCGATTAATGATCATATTGAACAGATGCGTTTATCAGCAACCAAGGCACTATTAGAGCGCTCTGATGTTATTGTGATTGCCACGGTATCTGCCATTTATGGGTTGGGTGATCCACGCATGTATTTGCAAATGATGTTACACCTTTCTTTGGGTGAGCAGATTGATCAACGTCGTATTTTAAGGCGTTTAGCTGAGTTGCAATATACTCGCAATGATATGACCTTTGAGCGCGGGCATTATCGCGTGCGCGGTGATGTGATTGATGTGTATCCAGCAGATTCTGATAAAGAAGCAATACGTATTGAGTTATTTGATGATGAAGTTGATAAAATTACCCTATTTGACCCACTTACAGGTGAAATTTTAAGAAAAGTACCGCGAGCGACGATTTATCCAAAAAGCCATTATGTGACTTCGCGTGAGCGTATTTTAGAAATGATTGACCAGGTAAAAGCCGAGTTAAAAGAGCGCTTAGAAAACTTAAGGTCACATGATAAATTGGTTGAAGCGCAGCGTTTGGAACAACGCACTTTATTTGATATTGAAATGATGATAGAGCTTGGTTATTGCAGTGGTATTGAAAATTATTCACGTTATTTATCTGGGCGTGAGCCGGGCCATGCTCCTCCGACTTTTTTTGATTATTTGCCAAGTAATGCCTTATTAATCATTGATGAATCACATGTGACGGTGCCTCAGTTGGGGGCAATGTATAAAGGCGATCGTTCAAGAAAGTTAAATCTCGTTGAATATGGCTTTCGTTTGCCATCGGCTTTGGATAATCGGCCGATGAAATTTGATGAGTTTGAAAAATTAGCACCACAAATGGTGTTTGTTTCGGCAACGCCAGGTAAATATGAGAATCAAATGCAAGCGTTGGTTCATGAGCAAGTGGTCAGGCCAACGGGCCTTTTGGACCCTGAAATCACGATTCGTCCGGTGGCAAGTCAGGTGGATGATGCGTTATCAGAAATTAAAGTACGGGCAAAAAAATCTGAACGTGTTTTGATTACGACCTTAACTAAAAAAATGGCAGAAAACTTGACAGAATATCTGGAAGAAAATGGTGTAAAAGTGCGTTATTTACATTCGGATATAGAAACAGTTGAGCGTGTTGAAATTATTCGTGATTTGCGCCTGGGCGTGTTTGATGTTTTGGTGGGCATTAATCTGCTTAGGGAAGGGTTGGATATTCCAGAAGTGTCATTGGTTGCTATTTTTGATGCGGATAAAGAAGGCTTTTTACGTTCTGAAAGTGCGTTGATCCAGACTATGGGACGAGCGGCTCGTAATGTGAATGGTCAGGTGATTTTATATGCGGATAAGGTGACAGGGTCGATGGAGCGAGCGATTACTGAAACTGAACGGCGGCGTACTAAGCAAGAAGCCTTTAATAAAGAGCATGGTATTGAGCCTAAAGGTATTAAAAAGAAAATTGCCGATGTGATGCACGGTGCCCGAGCATCGAGCAATAGCAGGAAAAAGCAGCAAATTACTCTTGATGAATATGATGTAAAGGCTTTAAATAAGCGTTTAACTGAAGTTGAGCAGCAAATGTGGCAAGCAGCAAAAGAGCTTGACTTTGAAAAAGCTGCACTGTTGCGTGATGAAGTGACTCGTTTGCAAGAATTAGTGAAACAGGCTTAGTGGTGTTAGTGTGTGTTGGGTTATTATGCTAGCATTTTTAAGTTTTTAAGTATTGAGTTAGGGTTAGGCAGTATGTGTGTATTAGTGTGATGAGTGTATTATTAATTCAGTGGTTATCAGCCAAAAATAAAAAATATTGTAGCTTTAAAAAGGTTTATCTATGAAAAAAGCGATTATCACAGGTGTGACAGGGCAAGATGGCGCCTATCTAGCCGAATTCTTGCTGGAAAAAGGTTATGAAGTTCATGGCATTAAGCGCCGTACATCGTTGATTAATACTGCTCGTATCGATCACCTTTATCGTGATTTGCATGAAGAAGGTAAGCCTTTTTATTTACATTATGGAGATATGACTGATTCGACTAGCTTAATTCGTATTATTCAGCAGGTACAGCCGGATGAAATTTATAATTTAGCAGCACAAAGTCATGTTAAAGTATCGTTTGAAGAACCGGAATATACAGCCAATGCAGATGGTTTAGGTGCACTTAGAATTTTAGAAGCGATTCGTATTTTGGGCTTAGAGAAAAAAACGAAGTTTTATCAGGCATCAACGTCTGAATTGTATGGCTTGGTGCAAGAAGTTCCACAGAAAGAAACAACGCCATTTTATCCACGTTCACCTTATGCAGTAGCCAAAATGTATGCCTATTGGATGACGGTGAACTATCGCGAAGCCTATGGCATGTATGCCTGTAATGGCATTTTATTTAATCATGAATCGCCAATTCGTGGTGAAACTTTTGTTACTCGTAAAATTACCCGTGCGCTGGCAAAAATTAAATTGGGACTACAGGAGTGTTTATATTTAGGCAATATGGATGCAAAACGTGATTGGGGGCATGCCAAAGATTATGTAGAAATGCAGTGGTTGATGTTGCAGCAAGAGAATCCAGAAGACTTTGTTATTGGCACTGGTAAGCAATATTCAGTGCGTGAATTTGTGAATTTAGCCGCTCAAGAACTGGATATGAATTTAAGTTGGGAAGGCTCAGGTGAAAATGAAGTTGCTAAAGATGAAAATGGCAATATTGTTGTTGCGGTAGACCCTCGTTATTTCCGTCCAACGGAAGTAGAAACCTTGCTTTGTGATCCAACCAAAGCGCATGAAAAATTAGGCTGGCAACCGAAGATTACTTTTGCCGAGTTAGTCAAAGAAATGGCATTGGCTGATTTTGCCGAGGCACAAAAAAATAAATTGCTAGCAAAGGAAGGTTATAAAGTACTTCGAGAGCATGAGTAACTAACTATGTTGGCTAATAAGAAAATGTTGGTTTTGGGTGCCAGTGGAATGGTTGGCCGGTCATTATGCTCTTACCTAGAGGCCAGTGATTATCATCAAGTTTGCGCACCGACACGGATAGAACTAGATCTGTTGTCTCAAGATCAGGTCAGTGACTATTTTCAGAAAAATAAATTTGATATTGTGATATTGCTTGCTGCAAAGGTTGGAGGAATTCAGGCTAATATTAAAGATCCAGTGGGCTTTTATTTAGAAAACACTTTAATTGGCACAAATATAGTAAAGGCAGCACTGGATGCTGAAGTGAGCATACTTTTAAATATTGCCAGTTCATGTATGTATCCTAAAAATAGAGAAAAATTGCATGAGAATGATTTGCTAACAGGTGCTTTGGAGTCTACTAATGAAGGTTACGCCCTTGCCAAAATTGGTACAACTGCTTTTTGTCGTTATGTAAATCAGCAATATAAACTTAATTTTAAAACTTTAATTCCTTGTAATCTTTATGGTCCTTTTGATAATTTTGATCCAGTGTCTTCTCATATGATTCCGGGTGTGATTAGAAAACTACATGAGGCGAAAGAAGCTAGAAAGTCGGTCATTGATATTTGGGGAAATGGTGAGGCACGAAGAGAGTTTATGTATGTGGACGACTTGTCACAATGCATTTTAAAAGCGCTTGAAGATATTGATTGTTTACCTGAAATCATGAATGTTGGTATGGGGGTGGACTATTCAATTAATGAGTATTATAAGGTGATTGCAGAAGTGATTGGCTATATGGGTGAATATGAGCATGATTTAAGTCGACCTGTTGGGATGAAGAAAAAGTTACTTGATACTCAGCAAGCGTTAGAATGGGGTTGGCAAGCTCAGACACCTCTTAAGGTGGGCATTGAGAAAACATACCAATATTTTTTGAGAAACTATACGTAAGGTTATTTAGTGATGTCAGAGATAAATTTACCTTTAGCGACAACAACCTGGGATGATGCTGAAAAAAAAGCAGCTATTGATGTGATTAATTCAGGCTATGTGACGATGGGGCCAAAGGTCCAAGAATTTGAGAAAAAGTTTGCTGATTACTTTGGCAGCCAATATGCAGTGATGGTAAATTCTGGTTCGTCTGCTAATCTGTTGGCAGTTTCGGCGCTTTGTTATATCAAGCAAAATGCGCTAAAGGCGGGAGATGAGGTTATTGTTCCGTCATTATCTTGGTCGACAACCTATTACCCGGTAAATCAGTGTGGCTTAAAGCTTGTCTTTGTTGATATTAATATAGACACCTTAAATATTGATATGAGTGAAGTTAAAAAAGCGATTACTGAGAAAACTAGGGCAATTTTTGTCCCAAATATTTTAGGCAATCCGGCTGAATTATTAGCATTACAGCAGCTTTGTAAAGAATATAATTTATATTTAATTGAAGATAACTGTGAATCGATGGGAGCAACGGTTGGGGGTAAGTATGCTGGAACTTTTGGTATCCTAGGAACATTTAGTACATATTTTTCACATCATATCTCTACTATGGAAGGTGGTGTGGTTGTAACGGATAATGAAGAGCTTTATCACATAATGCTGTCATTACGATCCCATGGCTGGACGAGGCACTTGCCAGAAGAAAACTGTGTGGTTAAGAAGAGTAGTAATAGTTTTTATGAGTCTTTTCGATTTGTGCTTCCTGGCTATAACTTACGCCCAATGGAAGCCGCTGCGGCAATTGGTTTAGAGCAATTAAAAAAGTTGTCTAAAATTGTAGAGGGTCGGCGTAAAAATGCAAAAAAATTTGTGGAAGCGTTTTCTAATCAAAATATTAAAATCCAGAAAGAGTATGGAAAAAGCTCTTGGTTTGGTTTCTCTCTAATTTTTGCTGATGAGAAATCTAGAGATGATGTGGCTGCTTTATTAAAAAATCAAAAAGTTGATACTCGCCCTGTAATTGCAGGGTGTATTTTAGAGCATGATGTTATGAAGTATTTGGACTATAAGGTGGTTGGTGAGCACCTTAATGCGAGACGTGTTCATAAATGTGGTTTGTTTATTGGTAATCACGATTATGATATAGAGAAAGAGCTTACTTCGATTCAGTCGCTTTGGGAATGCAAATAATGATAGTAGTAAAAATTGATTTTGACGGTTTTTGGTTAAATTTTAATAAGTATGACAATATTTTTATTCATTTGCTACGAAAAAGGTTTGAGGTCGTGGTAGATGAGAAAAAACCTGATTTTATTTTTTACTCATGTTTTCAGCCAGATTATAGTAGAGATGCTATTAAAATTTTTTATACTGGGGAAAATTGTAGGGTTGATTTTAATCGGTTTGATTATGGAATAGGTTACGATTATTTAAGTTTTGGCGACCGTTATATGCGTTGGCCTTTATATCGCCTGTATGGAAGTCTATTTGATGATGTTTTGACTAAAGTTAAAGATCCTGAGCAAATACTTGCAGTAAAGACTGGTTTTTGCACCTTTGTTTATACGAATGCACATTATGCAGACCCGATACGAGAACTTTTTTTTAAACGTTTATCTGAATATAAGGGGGTTGCTTCAGGTGGGCGTGCGTTTAATAATGTTGGAGGTCCTGTTAATGATAAAATGGCATTTATCCGGGATTATAAATTTAATATCGCTTTTGAAAATGCAGAGGCACCTGGTTACACTACTGAAAAATTAGTTGAAGCGATGGCTGCGGAAACTTTGCCTATTTATTGGGGTAATCCCTGTGTTGAAAAAGAGTTCAATTTAAAGTCTTTTATTCAATTAAAATCAGAAAAAGACATTGATAAAGTTATCGAAAAAATTGTGAAAATTGACCAAAACGATGATTTATATATTGATATGATGTCTGAGAAGTGGGTTGACTCAGAGAAAGAAAATCATGTCTTAGAGTCAGAACTGTTAGATTTCTTTGAGAATATATTTAAACAGGGCCCAGCTCAAGCTGCACGAATTACTAAGTATGGTTTTAATACTGACTCTTTAGATCCAGAATCAATAAGAAAAGAGTTGAAAAAAAGGAAATCTAAGGCATTTAAGGAGAATAATATAGTGATTAAGCCTATTCGAAGAATAGTTCGCAGCTTACAGGGTAAAGACTAAATTCAATAACTAGTTACTAGGCCCCGTTGACATTTCACCTTAGCCATAAGATGGTGCTTGCAATTTTCAAAAAGGATAAATATCTGCAAGCTCTTTTTTCAAAACGTGAAAAAACCCTTCTAAATTGCTTTAACTTGCCAATGCAACACTCTACCAAGTGCCTTTCTTTGTAAACATGCTGATCATGGTAAAATTTATTAACCCTATTTGATTTAGAAGGAATAA
Source organism: Piscirickettsiaceae bacterium NZ-RLO1 (assembly GCA_001644975.1). Classification (GTDB taxonomy): domain Bacteria; phylum Pseudomonadota; class Gammaproteobacteria; order Piscirickettsiales; family Piscirickettsiaceae; genus Piscirickettsia. Next base: position 180 of record LVCQ01000019.1, on the reverse strand, counting down.
CACATTTAGAGCCCTTATTAGCAATCAACTCTCTTATTTTTATGTCATCATAAGCTTTATCAGCAATAATTTGATCAAACCTTATTGAAGTGAGTAATCCCAATGCCTGAGGAGCATCATGTGCTTGCCCTCGTGTCAGTACAAAATCTACAGGATAACCCAATCCCTCAGTTAAAACAT
>LVCQ01000018.1 GCA_001644975.1 Piscirickettsiaceae bacterium NZ-RLO1 | reverse complement strand
GGGCGGTTAAGATATAGAATTAAGATTAAGATCAAGCACGACCCACATCAGAAGATATCTGATAGAGATTCACACCAATCAAGCTTGCCGCAGCTTGCCAACGCTCTTGAAAAGATGAGTCAAAAATTAACTGCGTCACCGCTGGCACACAGAGCCAAAGATTGTCAAGGATACCTTGCTCCAACTCACCAGCGCCCCAGCTACAATAACCTAAAGCCGGCAAGATATGCTGAGGCCCTTGGCCCAAGGCGATCGCCTCGAGAATATCACGTGAAGAGGTCACAGCAACATGTTCATTAATATGCAATGTTGTTTGCCAAACCTCTTCTGTTGGGTGAAGAATAAAGCCACTCTCTTGCTGCATTGGCCCACCGGCAACAACTTCAAGCTGGCTATCTTTCGATGACTTGCAACCAATATCAACATAATTCAACAGCTCACCCAGGGTTAGGCCAATGGGCTTATTAATCATAATCCCCATCGCACCTTTTTCACTATGCTCACAGATATAGATCACCGACTGTGAAAAGTTCGGATCTTCAACGTGCGGCATCGCCACTAGAAAATGGTCGACTAGGATCATCGCGCTCAAGAGCCACCTCCCATCATCGCAGGCCTAACCTAAAGTATAGGCGGCTCACTGCATATTCAGCCGATCTCCAAGCTCAAATCGCCAAAGGCGTGTAATTTCAAGAACATCCGTATGCCGACGCATATTTGCAGTTAATGGTGAAAAAGGTGCTGAACGTTCAACAATTTCAATTGCAAAATCATCAAGCGCTTGATTGCCAGAGCTTTGTTTCACAACCACATGCCGCAAGCTACCATTATGGTTAATGGCAACCAATAAGCGCAGTTTACCCGCTAAACCTGGGTGACGGGTTCTTGCATACAGACGATTGCCAACAGCCTCAACCTGATGCCGCCAAGCCAACAAATAAAGCGCATCTTCATCTTTCAATGTCGCCACAGGTAAATTATGCTCTAAACCACGCACCTGCTTTACTACTGGTGCAGATGAGCTTGAATTTATTTGTGATTTTTTAAGCCTGGCTTTAGCTTGCCTCATCACTTTATGTTGATCATTACTGTTAATTTTATTTTTAGATGCGGGTTGAGGTGTAGGTGTAGGTTTAAGTTTAGATTTAGGTTTAGGTTTAGGTTTAGATATAAGCGTCTGTGCTTGCTGCTTTGCTAAATGCTCAGCCTCACTCAGTGCTGTCGGTGCACGACGAATCGGCTGAGACCGCCCAGAAGGCCGCTCAGCCAGGCTCTTTTTTTTCATTGCGACACCCATCTGAGCAGTAACATTACCCGCAGCCTGTTTAACTTTACCCGATAACAGCTCACGTGCCACTGCTTGAGCTTTTACTGGAACAACTGGCTTTTTCTGCTCTTTTTCCAAGCGTTTGCTAGGCTCTGCAACTAAACTGATATCTAAAATTTTTGCAGGCGGTTGACGCGTTTTAACATCAACCACAATCGTAAAAAAAAGCATAGAAAGCGCAGTAAAAGCAAAAATAGCAACTGCGAAAGCATAGAGCAAACGTGCGCTAACATGATGATCACGAGCGAGTAAAACACGTGAGGCAACCTGTGCAGAGTAAGCGTGTGGCATTTATTTTACTTTACGAATAATCACCTCAACATAAGACTTGCCTTCACGATTTAAGCGTGCTTGTAATGGTTCTGTGCCAATAATTTCATAGCCTTGATTCAATAGCCAGTCTTTATAATCTTGTACTTCCATCAATACATTATCTGCATTTTTAATCCACAAAACTTCACTTTTAATATGGCCGATGCGTTCTTGTAACAACATAGCAAACCCCAAATTGAGCTTCAATTGAGCTTCATATTTCAGGCAATGCACTAACCATGCCAGATCAATCCATTGCAAATTCTCCATAACCGTTATACTAATTAACAACAGGCTCATTAAAATTAAAAGCAAAAAACAAACGAACAATATATTTAATTTTTAATTAATAAATAAAAATATTAAATATATTAAAGATAAACCAATATGAATAAATCAACATTAAATAATTTAAAAATAAAATCAATAAAAATAATTATAAAAATCATTACATTAATAGCTATCAGCATCAATTTAGCTTTAGCAAAGGGTCAACTGCTAAACTTTGCCACAGGGAAATTTCCACCCTATAGCGTAGGTAGTACTGACCGGCCAGAAGGGCCCATGCATGATGTTATTTTGGCAACCTGCACTCAAATGCGTAAAGATTGTTTTTTCCATTTTGTACCGTGGAATTTTTCTATTATGATGACTCAAAATAATCGTGCAACTGGATTTTTCCCAGCAGTTAAAAATTCATCATCAGAAAACTGGTTAAAATTTTCAAAACCAATTATTACCAGTGAATTTGGTTTTTTCACTTATAAAAGTGAAAAAAATATAGATTCACCTCGTAATTTTCAAGGTTTTAAATTAGCCACGCACGGTCCAAGTGAATTAATGCGCCAGCTGGTGCAACTTAGCCAAGATATTCCTAACAGCATACTTTATATTGATCAAAATATCGAAAATAGCTTTAAGCGTTTTAGTAATTCAAATAGAAATAACTTTGAAAACTATGCGGTTCTTGCTGATAAAATAACTGGTGAATACCTAATTAACTCTTTAAAACTAAAAAATATTCACTATCGTTTGAAAGTTGCGGATATACAATATAGCGTAAGCTTTCCTAAAAAAAGCGTTAAAGCGGCAACTATTGCTCAGTTTAACGCTTCTCTAGCTACAGTGCTCAATGATCAAGCCTTCACTGAGGAGGTGGAGAAAAAATATGGCGTACTACTTACCAGCAAAAAATAATTCACGCTCATTATTAGCCGTATCAATCACCGCTTTTGCACTAATATCGCAATCATGCCAAAAGCTTGCTGACTCTGCAGCTTGCTCAATTAACATCCCCAAACCATCCTCAGCAGCTTTCGCACCTGAACGCCGTGCCCAACTCACAAATGCAGTTTCCTGCTGATTATAAAACAAGTCGTAACAGGCTGTCTGCGAACCTACTAAGCTCGCCGGTAAGCTAAGCTCCCCTCCCGATAATTCAGCGGAAGTGGCATGAATAATTAGATCAAACTCACCTAAGTTTTCAAGTTCTGCCACTGAAGCTGCTTGAAAGATACCCTCAGCAACTTGAAATTCTTTAACCAGCTGCTCAGCTTTGTCAAAACTACGATTACAGATCACAATTTGTTTAGGTGCCATCACCGTCAACGGCCCTAAGATACCACGCACAGCACCCCCTGCACCTAAAACTAAAATCCGCGCACTTAAAATCATAAGGCCCAAATTCACCGTCAAATCGCGCACCAGACCAATACCATCGCTATTATGCCCCCAAAGTTTACCTTCTTTCATTGCCAAGGTATTGACAGCTTTTGCTGTTTTTGCCCCCATCGTTAAGTGCTCACACAAACGATAAGCTTCTTCTTTAAAGGGTAGCGTCACATTAAGGCCACAGCCGCCTTGGGCAAAAAAAGACTGAATCGTCGCCTCAAATTGATCTAAGGGTGCAAGAATCTTATCATAATAATATTCACCCTGTATTTGCTCGCGAAACCCTTCATGAATAAAAGGCGATAAGCTATGCGCAATCGGATTACCCACAACAGCGAATTTTTTCATCCAACTTCTCCTAAACCATTCGATTCATTTTGTTTGTTCATTTGCTGGCTTAATACCTGCAAAGCACGCTGTAATTGGTTTGCACGCTGCTGGTACTGACGCTCATCACGCTTAAGCTTCGCCTGGTAATACTGCAACTGCCTAAAGCGATTATACACATCTTCAAGTGCTGGGTCTTTATTCAGCTCTTGTTGTGTCTTTGCCCAAATTATCGCTTGATGCTGATTATGCAGCATCTTTTTCAGCTGCTCTGCGCTATTGTGTAAGGTTTCATCAACTGCATTTAGCTCACGAAAAAGCTCAGCCAGTAAGCTGCGCTCTTCTTTAATCGTATGTGAATTTCCAGCTAATACTGCTAAAAAATAACTCAATGTTCCCCAAAAAGAGCGATCTTCCTTCGTGATGCTTTTAACACGATTACTCACAATTTGGACTTCCCCTTCAATTTTCTTTTTTTGCTCAAGCAAGTGCTCATAAGCTAGCAGAGTATGTTGATAGCGCTTCACATCCACACAAATAACAGCCAATGCACTGGTCAGCCGACGCTGCTCATCATTTAATTTTTGCAAACGCCCTTCAATTTGACTCACTTGCTCAATTAAACTTTGCCGACTATAAACAAGACCCTGTGGAGCAGCCATATCACCTTCTTGCATAATGCTATAAGACGACAATACTGCTTTAACATACTCCTGGTTTAACTCTGCCATAGCCACACGCATCAAATAGCGCTGCTGTTTGCGATAATCAGTTAAAGAACGATCAACCAACTCCTGTGCACGCAATCCGCGATGACAGTCTGCTAAACTAAAACTACGTTTCTCATCACAGTCAGGAAATGCATAAAAATAAAGCGTTTCCCCAACTAACAGTACTAAACGCAAGTTCTCTTGATATTCATGTTGCAGAAAATTAAGTGTTTGTTCAGACCAGGTGTTAACATCAAAATGCTGGGTATCGATGCTCTGACTCGGATAAATTACTTTGCCACGCAATAATACCAATGCTGACTGACTTAGCTTGCGGCCTAAACGATCTTTGGCATCCTCAATATGATGCTCAAGCAAAGGCAATAAAGACAGCTCGCCCAATAAAATCTGCCCCTGCTGAGCATGCAGCTCCACACTTTTTAAGCAATCAGCGACCGACGCTTTACTGCGCCCACCTTTACGCGAAAAAGTTTCTATGCCTAGCCAGTCAACAGGCTCATACTCACTCTCCCTAGCCATTATCGCGTCCATGCTAACTCCCCTATAGTCTACCCGCTGAATTATAAATCCGTTTAATTCTAATTTAATACTAAGACTAAGCAGCAAAAATCGCCAATCAAGCCAACAGTTTTAATAAAAAATACTGCGCTTTGGCTTATTTTTAAAATGTTAACAAAAAAAGCGAGACTCTAAGCACTGTAACTGTTCTGCCAGCAAAGTTGCAGAGTCCATACACAAATTAATATGGCCCACCTTACGCCCAGCCCGTGCTGACTTACCATAACAATGATAGTGAGCCTGATCCGATAGGCTTAATACCTCTTCAAGCTTAGGCATGCTACCTAAACAGTTAATCATTGCAGCATGCCCTAATGCACTGACTTCACCTAGCGGTAAACCTAGCACCGCACGCAAATGATTCTCAAACTGTGACGTGACCGCAGCATCGAGCGTCCAGTGCCCTGAATTATGCACACGAGGGGCGATTTCATTAGCAATTAACTCACCCTGCAATGAGAAAAACTCAATAGTTAACACACCAACATAATTGAGCTTATCCAGCAACCGCGCTATATATCCTTCAGCTTGTTGTTGTAAAGCAGAATTATCTAACACCTTAGATACATGCAATACACCATTGCGGTGCGTATTTTCAGTGATCGGGTACACTTTAATATGACCTTGCTGATCTCTAACACCAATCACTGAAATTTCAAAATCAAAGCCAACCGCGGCTTCTAGAATTAACGGCTGCCCCCCCATGTCCTGCCACGCCTGTGCCAGATCATCTTGGCAACGTAACCAGCACTGGCCCTTACCATCATAACCAAAACGACGTGTTTTCAGTACACAAGGCAAGCCCAGTGCATCTACCGCTACCTTTAAATCATCTTCACTGTTAATATCAACAAAGCCCGCTGTTTTCATGCCAAGCTCATTTAAATACTGCTTTTCCAACAAGCGATCTTGGGCGATTTCTAAAGCCGTTAACGACGGGTAAAAATCAACACAATCAGCAATATATTGAGCTGTCGTGACTGGAATATTCTCAGTTTCTACTGTCACCGCATCCACTTGCTTAGCAAACTGCTTAAGCTTTTTTTCATCAGTAAAACTCCCTCGTACCACATCAGTGACATCACTGGCTGAGTTTGCCATCGTCGGCTCATAAGCGATCACTTTGACTCCTAAAGGATAACCGACTAAAGCCAGCATACGAGCAAGCTGCCCACCTCCAAGCACCCCTAAAGTTTTCACAGTTAACTCTCCTTAAATTACACTTCTTGCGGTAATGAATCAGCCAATACATTTGCTGTTTGCTGATGACGAAAGGCTGTAAGCGCATCGGCTATTTTTTCATCATGATTCGCTAAGATACTTGCTGCCAGTAAGGCTGCATTGGTCGCACCGGCCTTGCCTATGGCCAAAGTCCCGACCGGAATGCCTGCTGGCATCTGTGCAATCGATAGTAACGAATCCATCCCATTCAGCGCTTTCGACTGTACCGGCACACCCAGTACCGGCAATGATGTTTTGGCTGCCACCATACCCGGTAAATGCGCCGCACCTCCCGCACCAGCAATGATCACCTGTAAACCCCGCTGCTGCGCTGTACTTGCATAGTCAAAGAGTAAATCAGGCGTACGGTGTGCTGAAACAATACGATACTCATGCCGAACACCTAATTGCTGCAACATCTGCACGGTATGCTGCATGGTTTCCCAGTCACTACTTGATCCCATAATGACGCCCACTAACGCTTGAGATTCACTCATCATCACCCCCTGATTGTATCAAAATGACACTGACTATTGCATAGACTAAAGCAGGCTCATCATACATGAAAACACCTAGTGCTCAAAGCCAACAGTTGCCGTCAGCCCAGCAATTGCAGTACACTGCATAGCTTAGTCAACTGTAATTACCGCGCTATTATTTTGGAGTGATCATGCAACAAGTGGTTCTTGCCTCAAGTAACCTTGGTAAAATCCGTGAAATTGAACCTTTACTTAGCAATCTTCCCTTACACATCATTCCACAAGGCCACTTTAATCTCACTGATGCCATCGAGGATGCAGCGACTTTTGTTGAAAACGCCTTAATCAAAGCACGCCACGCTTGCCAGCACACTCGCTTGCCAGCCATTGCCGATGACTCAGGCTTAGCCGTTGCTGCGCTCAACGGCGCTCCGGGTGTTATTAGCGCCCGTTATGCCGGTGACACGCGCACAGATAAAGCAAATATTGACAAAGTTTTAGCAGAACTTGCAGATACAACCGAACGCCAAGCTGAGTTTCATAGCGTGATGGTCTATATGGAACATGCAGAAGATCCGTCTCCAATTATCTGCCATGGCCGCTGGAGCGGTAGCATCTTATATCAACGCCAAGGCACTGGTGGATTTGGCTATGACCCAATTTTTTGGGTACCAACCCATCAATGCAGCGCGGCTGAATTACCTGCTGAAGTGAAGCAAGAAATTAGCCATCGCGGCCATGCGCTCACCAATTTAGTGAACGCATTAAAGAAAAAATACAGTGATAACTAATACTCATGTTAATTACTGCATTACCTCCGCTATCACTTTATATTCATATTCCTTGGTGTATAAAAAAGTGTCCGTATTGTGATTTTAATTCTCACCCCATGCGCGGTGATTTGCCAGAAGCAGAGTATATCCAACGTTTAATTACAGATTTAAAACTAGAGCTTGAAAATCTATCAAACTCAAATCCAGATCATACACGTGCTTTAAGCAGTATTTTTATCGGTGGCGGCACTCCAAGTTTATTTTCACCAAACTCTATTTATGACTTATTGACCCAAATACAGCACTTAATTCCATTTAAAGATGATATAGAAATTACTCTAGAAGCCAACCCGAGCACATTCGAATATCAGCGTTTTATTGATTATAATCATGCGGGTATTAACCGTTTATCTATCGGTATTCAAAGCTTTAACAATAGTCAGTTAAAAAATTTAGGGCGCGTACATGACAGCAAAGACGCCTTTGCCGCCATCGATATTGCTCATCAATCCGGCTTTAACAGCTTTAATATCGATATTATGTATGGCCTACCTAAACAAACTAACAACCAAGCCTTAGCCGACTTAAAGCAAGCGATGGCTTTACAACCTCCTCACTTATCTTGGTATCAACTTACTCTTGAGCCCAATACGCTATTTCATGCGCAACCACCTAAATTACCTGATGATGAGTCCATTTGGCAGATGCAGTTAACAGGCCAAGAATTACTAAAAAAGCAAGGCTTACACCAATACGAGATCTCCGCCTATAGTCAAAATCAACATCAAGCCAAACATAATACCAATTATTGGCAATTTGGCGACTATCTTGGCATCGGTGCCGGTGCCCATGGTAAAATTACATCAATTAAGCAAAATAACATTACGCGACGCTGGAAACTAAAACACCCCAAAGCCTACCTAGATTCAAAACAAAACTTGCTGGCAGGATCACAAATAATAAAGCCTGAAGATTTACCGTTTGAATTTATGATGAACGCACTACGTTTAACTACGGGTGTACCAACACGCTATTTTTCTACGCGTACAGGATTAGCACTCAGCACGATTCAACCCAAATTAACCCTATTACAAACACAAGGCTTATTAAGTTCAAATCCAGACACCGTCTGCACAAGCTTTAAGGGCAGGCAGTTTTTAAATAGCCTGCTTGAAAAATTTATTTAAATACTAGTATTTAAATAACAGCAATAAAAATTAAAGTCATTTTCAAAAGGAAACCCGCATGAGTAACATTAAAATTGGCATTATCATGGATGATATTAATCAGGTAGTTCCTGAAAAAGACACGGGTTTTGCCATGATGTTAGAAGCCTCACGGCGAGATTATGATATTTTCTACATTCAACAACATGCGCTTTATAGTACTAATGGTAAAGTCTACGCCCATTGTCAGCAAGTTACCGTACAAGACCAGCCTCATGATTTTTATCATATAGAATCAGAACAAACACTGGACTTAAGTACACTCGACGTTATACTCATGCGCAAAGACCCACCATTTGATCTAGAGTATATCTATACCACCTATATGCTTGAGCAATTAGAAACTCAAGGTGTATTGGTCGTCAACAAACCACAAAGTCTGCGTGACTTGAATGAAAAATTCACTATCAGCCGTTATGCCAAATTTTGCACACCGACATTAATTACAAAAAATAAATTTCAAATTATTAAATTTTCAAATAAATATAATGAAATAGTAATTAAACCTCTTAATTTAATGGGCGGAGAATCTATTTTTAGAGTAAAAAAAGGTGATCCTAATCTTGAGGTTATTTTAGATACCCTTAGCAAAAATAACAGTACAACATTAATGATACAAAAGTTTATTCCAGAGGTAATATACGGCGATAAACGTATTTTAATCATTAATGGCAGCCCTTATCCTTATGCCCTAGCACGCATTCCAAAAGATGATAAAAGCCGTGCCAATCTTGCCGCCGGCGGTACAGGTATCGGCCAAACATTAAGCGAGCGCGATTTAGAAATCGCCCAAACAATTGGCCCGATGCTTAAAGAAAAAGGTGTGTTATTTGCCGGTTTAGATATTATCGGTGATTATTTAACGGAAATTAATGTGACCAGCCCCACCTGTGTACGCCAACTTGATGCACAATATAGTGATAATATTTTAGCCGCACTTTTTGATGTGATTGAAATAAAAATTAAAAACTAAAAACTAACTAAGTAAAAATTATCCTGTTAACCTACTTGAGTAGACTGGCTATTAATTAGCCAGACATTTAAGTCATCATTTAATTATATTAATTAATGATGAAAAATAAAATAAATATTCCATCTATATACCTTACTCAGCAATCTAAAAAAATGACACTGTGCAAGCAAGTATTAACTACATTGCAAAGCGCCATATCAAAACAGTCATACCGCCGCTCTGTTTGGCGATATGGCTTAAAAATGATATAAAAAGTGTTATGTGATAAATATTGTTTTTGAAAAACAGAATAGGGGACTTTGTGCGTTATTCAAAGCCACTTTTGCATAGTTTGATCATTATTATCTGTGCTGCAGTAATATTTTTTATCTATTGGCCTAACAAGACGAAAGACCCTGTTCAGTCTCATGCTAAGGTTACAGTGACTGTAGCACCTGTAAAAAGCCAGTTATCATCAAATACCATCTCTTTGAATGGCTTATTAAAAGCGAAAAAGCAAGTGGAAGTTGCAAGTCAGGTGGCTGGGGTTGTAAAGCATATTTACTTTCATAGCGGTCAAAACGTTAAACAGGGCACTGTACTCGTAAAGCTCGAAGATGGCGTTTATCAGGCGGACTTGTCAGCAGCACAGGCAAAGTATACAGCCTATGATAAGCGTTATCAGCGGCTTGTGTATTTGAAAAAATTTGGTGATGTGAGTGATCAAGATTTAGAAGCAGCTTATATTAATCTACGTAGTTATCAGGCTGAGATAGATAAGCTGAAGGTGCTAATTGCTCAAACGGTGATTAAAGCACCTTTTTCTGGTCAATTGGGAAAAAGCCAGATTGTCATTGGTAGCTATGTCGATGCTGGAAACACGTTGGTGAAATTAGTCGATACTGAGCAACTTCTAGCAAGTTACAATGTCCCTGGGGAGTATTATCCTCAGCTAAGAACTCAGCAAGCAGTTACCGTTGAAAGTGATGCCTACCCTAAGCATTTGTTTCAAGGGAAAACTCAGTTTGTTTCTCCAATTATTGCTGCTGATACCAATACTGTACTGATTCAAGCGCTGATTGATAATCCAGAGCATAAATTAACTGCAGGGATGTATGTTAAAGTGCAGCAAAATATTGGTAAGAAAATAAAGCAGCTGTTGATTCCAACAATAGCATTAATGCCTGTTATCGATGGAGAACGTGTTTACCTTATTGGCGATAATAACCGCGCGATGTCAGTATTGGTGCAAGTTAGCCAAATTCGTGACCATTATGCCACTGTTCTTAGTGGCTTAAAGCTAGGCCAAAGGGTCGTGACTGCAGGGCAAGAAAAACTAAAGGACGGTGATAAGGTGCAGATTATTCATTCGGAGGCAAGTATTTGAGTCTTCCAGATTTTTGCATTAAAAACCCAGTGGTCACCGTTGTTATTTCTCTGGTGATTATTTTACTAGGATTAATTACTTATACTCGTTTATCAATTACAGGTTACCCTAATATTTCTCTACCGCAGGTAGGTGTTCATACGACTTTATCAGGTGCAAGTGCATCTTACATGGAGAATCAGGTTAGTGCAGTAATTGAAGCTCAGCTTGCCAATTTAACAGGAGTTGATTTTGTCGAGTCTAGTAGTCAACCAGGAGTAAGTGATGTACTTTTGCAGTTTAAGCACGGCGTTAATATCAATCAGAAAGTCAATGAGATTAGTAATGCCTTAGCCAAGGTTTCAAGCCGTTTACCACAGGGTATCGTTGGTCCCGAAGTCCATGCGGCAAACCCTAATGAAACACCGATTATTAGTGTGTTTATTGCTGATGACAAACATAATATTACTTATTTAACTGATTATATTAAACGTTATATTCAACCACAGTTACAGCGTATTTCTGGTGTGGCAACAGTCAGCGCTTCAGGGAGTCATAATTATGCTGTACGGATGTGGCTAGAACCTGCAAAAATGGCTACATTGCAGGTGACTGTTGAGGATGTGATTAATGCAATAAAAAGCCAAAATACCTTGAGTCAAAATGGCGAGATAAAAACAGCAAGCCGAACTTACCCATTGATTCCTGATGCACGCATTAATCGAGTCAATGACTTTAATCATCTCATTATTAGCCATAGCCAAAATAAAAATATTCGTTTTGATAATATTGGCTCTGTAGGCTTAGGGTCGGATAATAATCAGTCCTTTTCCACTTATGATGGCAAAAAGGGTGTGAGTATTGGTATTGTGCCAGCAAGTAATGCGAATCCGCTAGAAGTTGCTCAGTCAGTGTATCAAAGCGTTAAAATGCTTGAAGAGCGTTTGCCTGACGATATGAGTATTAAAGTTGCCTATGATCTAAGCTTATTTTTACAATCATCGATTGATAGTGTGTATGAATCCCTCTGGGTGGCGGCAGCTCTTGTTGTATTGATTGTTTTTATTTTTCTAGGTTCATTAAGGGCAAGTTTAATCCCATTATTTACCTTGCCAATTTGTTTGATTGGCACTTTCTTTTTTATTTATCTTTTTGGCTTTACCCTAAATATTATTAGTTTGCTCGCTTTAGTATTAGCCATTGGACTAATCGTTGATGATGCCATTGTTATTTTAGAAAACAGTTATCGCTATATCCAATCAGGTTTACCCGCACGTCAAGCCGCATTTAAAGGGGCAAATGAGGTGGTTTGGCCAGTTATTGCAATTAGTTTAACTCTCGTTGCCGTGTATGCGCCATTAGGGTTAAGCCAAGGCTTAACCGGGCAACTTTTTTGGCAGTTTGCCTTGACTTTGATTATTGCTGTCGTTCTTTCTAGTCTTGTGGCTTTGACTTTAGCGCCTATGTTGTGTGCTTATTGGTTGAGTGAGAAAGAAAACAAATTTCAAAAAAATATAGGCAGTGTACTAAATTATTTGTCCGTACACTATCGGCTTATTTTATCTTACTGTTTAAATCACAGAAAAGTTATTATTGCAGGTTTTATCTTTATTTTGATAATAGGTTATGGATCTTATCGTCAATTGCCTAGCGAGTTGGCACCAGCTACAGATCAAGGCTATATTAATATTCACTTTAATGGTCCGACGAATGTGAGTGCGAGTGATATGCAATCTCATGTAAAATCATTGGGAGCTGTATTTGCTAAGCAAAGCAATGTAAGTCATTTTTTGATAAGCAGTGGAGAACCAAATACTAGCCAAGGTCAAGCGACTTTACTCCTTAAGCCTTGGGGAGAGAGAACGCAGTCACAAGAAGAAATTTCACAACAACTTGCGGGGAAATTAAGCCAGATCCCTGGGATTAATGCAGTGATCGCACCGCCACCACCTTTAGGAATTGATGGCCAAGGTGGCTTTAGCTTGGAGCTTGTATTGATGACACCAAAGAGTTATCAATACTTAAATCAAGTGGCGACAGATCTTCTTAAGAATTTAGAACATGTTCCAGGCCTTCAGGGAGTAACGACGAATGTGAAGTGGGATAATTTTGAATACCGCGCTCAAGTGAATCGGGCGCTTGCGGCTGATTTAGGTGTGGATACTGCTGAAGTGACAAATACATTATCAGTATTAATGGGAGGGTATCAAGCCGGTGATTATTATTACAATGGTTATCCTTATAATATTATTTTACAGGCTTTACCTAATCATGTAGCTCAGCTCAGTGACCTTCAAAATATTTATATTAAAACAGCATCTGATACAATGGTGCCAGTTTCAACGCTAGTTAATATCACACATTCAACGGAGCCAACGGTACTTGCTAACTATAATCAACTGCATTCGCTACATATTATGGCTAATTTAAAAAGCAATGTATCGATGAGTGATGCAATTAATAAGATTAATACAATATGCAATAAATTTTTACCTGATGATGTGAGTTATCAATTTTTTGGTCAAACCAAAAGCTTTTTGTCTTCTAAGAATGATATGGCTGAGAATTTTATTCTCGCGATTATTTTTATTTATTTATTTTTAGCTGCACAGTTTGGTTGTTTTATACAGCCTTTGATTATATTAACTGCAGTACCTGTTGCTATGGCAGGTGCAATATTTGCATTAAGCCTCACAAAGGGGTCACTGAATTTATTTAGTGAAATTGGCTTAATTACGTTGGTTGGGTTAATTAGTAAACATGGGATTTTAATTATTGATATTGCCAATAAAAAATTAACTGAAGGGTGTGATAAGTTTGAAGCCATCTTAGAAGCTGCACAGTTGCGCTTAAGACCTATTTTAATGACGACCATGACGATGGTATTAGGTGCTTTACCCTTGATTTTTCATGGAGGTGCAGGAGCAGAAAGCCGGATGCAATTAGGTATAGTTATTGTTGGTGGTTTAGTATTCGGCACATTGTGTACTTTAGTGGTTGTTCCTGTATTTTACAGCTTATTTTCAACGAACCGCATACCAGCCTCATCAAACGCTACGAGTGAAGAAATGCAAAGCTAGGGAATTACCAGACGCTTTAATAAACCACGAACTTTTTATCCTCATCAAGGATAATTCAGTCAGTATCTCTAGCATTGAACCTAATACCTTGAAGCTAATATCTTTAGAGCGGCAAACATCTTAGCAAAAGAATACGCTAAAGATATTAGAACTATCTAGTATTGGTATACCTCTGACAAAATTTCTACTAAAATCGGGCAGAATTGATTTATTTTTAAATCAAACTATTCTACCTCAATTCCGAATGTAATCCTATTTCACATCAATTATCTGCATAAATTGCAGTTCTATCATATTACTAATCTTTATAACATATGCAAACAATAAATGATGACTGATAGGGGAATAACCAATGCCAGCACTAACGCTCGATGAAAGGTGTATGAATCTAGCCATGAAAATAGATAAAGTAAAGCAGATCATTAATAATATTGGCGTAAACAATGATACTATATCAAAAATAAATAAAATCATTGATGAATATACCACATGAAAAATTAAATAATGGAAAAAAACATAAGCGCTCATTAGATGCCATGAAAACAATTTATAATAATAAATTACCATTAAACAAAGATTCAATTGTTCCATTAGAAAAACAGGTTAACCTTAAATTAAACTATCTGGAAGACTATATATTTAGTATTATGTCAGGTGTAAATATAGCCAGCAAAGAAACAGAACCACAATTATTCCAGGATATTGAAAAGGCTTTCAATAAGATCAATATTAATCAAACATCAAAGATGAGCATAATAGAAATACTTGCTCAAAAAAAAGAACCTGAGCTTCCACTAGACACATCTACACTCATTGCTGATTTTATTATGAAAGGGTCTAAAGAACCTGTTTCAGTAACAGAAAACAATGAGTTGAGCGCCTAAATTTCAACTCTTCAATTTATTATGCCTCTCAAGCCTGCGCTTGACATAAATTTTTACAAACCTAGCTTAATTTTTAATATTTAGTAAGGTATTTTTCGAGAATGTTCTGATCGGGGCCTTTGAAAATTACAAAAGCCCCAGCGTTGCTAACTTTTTATGTACATCAATCTCTTCACTCATAAGTATAATCATCAAAAACGAATTACCATATTTTACTACCTGAAATTTACTAAGGCTTTTAGCCATTTCTTCTTGAGTCTGACTTGAATTTTTATCAATATAGGTTGTAAACGATTCTAAATCAGTGATGGCATGAAAATGCCCTTTTTAATAGTTCGTGTTTGGGTTAAGGTGACCTTGCTGTGTCTCTAACTGCAACCACTTATACAGAGCATCTTTGCAAATCTTATCGATTCGATACAGTTTGGTTGTTTCATTCCTTGTTTAACTGCATCGATTACTCACTCTCTTAAATTTGAACTATAAGGATGCACATTATTTAAAATTCCACTTTAAAAACAAAGTATTATTATTGACAATTTAAAAGTCTGGTTTTAGCTGAACAATAATATATATAAATATTATATTTTAAATTAAATTTACTTTGCATTTAAATGCTGGTTCAAATAATTTCTGTAAGCTCAAAGGTAAAAATTAGATTCATTTATTATTGTATCTTTCGTGTTTTTCATGTAAATCTAAATAAAAATTTTTAGATTTAGACATTAGTGCAAATCAGAGGATATAGGTACACATATGCCACAAGTTATCTGGCAAGCTCAAGATGGACGATCAGCCGAAGAACAACGGTACCTTGAATGGAAAATTGCCGAACATTATTTAAAAGATGCTGCTGCAGGAGTACAAATAAACCCCAAATCTGGCAATAAAAAAATAGCCTATAAAATTCCTGGAACAGAAGAAAGTATTTATTTAACGCACCGTTACTTGAAAGGAGGTGAGGGTGAGATTTTTGTCAAATCAAATGGTGATATCTTAGGGAAAGGAAGGTTTAGTCAGGTCACTTTTGGTCAAACAAAAAATGGTCGAATGTGGGCGATCAAAGAGTCTGAAAAGGTCCCTGAAAACTCGCAAGAAAGTGAGATTGCAGTTGACCTGCGCCAAGCAAAGAAAGGATTTAAGAGCCAGGACAAGTTTTATCAAGTTTATCAGTTTTTAGGAACCTCCCTAGATCACTACTTAGTGAAAAACAGTCTTACAAAAGAGTTACAGTATGATTTGGCCATTAAAATGGCACGCGCTGTTTACCACTTACATGCAGGGACTTATTCACAACAGTATGAACAATATGCACACCTGGATTTAAAACCGGCAAACTTTTGTATTAATGATGAAGGCGCTGTTTGTTTAATTGATTATAGATTTTCAGAACAGTTGCTAGGACAGCTTGCTGAATGCAAAGGATCTATAGATTACTTGCCTGATGTTTGGCAGGGAATGGATAAAGAGGCGCTCGATGTCCTTGCATTATTACGAAGTTTATATCTGCCTAAATATTTCAAAGCGGTGGGAGAAGATAGGAGGAGAAAGTGTGATACTTAAACTTCTGACATTCAGTGGGTTTTTAAGGAGGATGTTTTATCGAAGAGTGTCTCATTAACTGACCTACTATATACGCAAAGAGGTGTCAAACCAGAGCTATCTGCCCTTGATATGTTGTATAAATTGATTTTGCTTAAATATGATTTAGACACAAACAGCGACCGCCGAGCAGTATCTGCTAATCCTCATTCATTTGTGCAAAAGTATCAGCGCCTAGAGGCTATAAAGCTTAACCAACTGGTGTATGTGAAAAAAATAATTATTCAGCCAAATTTTATTGAGCACCTTGAAAAATATAAAAATGAATTTTTAATGCTTACTCAATCAGGGCTTGAGCAGGATCAATACAAAGGAAAATATATAGAAAAATTGCTTGCTAACCCGAAGCAATTTGTCCATAGTTATCAATATTTAGAAGCTCAAGGAATTAAACCTCAAATATATCTACAAAAAATATTGGATAACCCTACGCAATTTAAGCAGAACAGTCAGAAATTAAAAAATATCTCTCTTAAGCAGCCAGTTTATATTCAAAAAGTACTTGATGACCCTGCATTAATTGCTCAATTTGAAAAATACCCAGAGGTATTCTTAGACTTGAATCGCCTTGGCCTTAATCAGTGTGAACATATTGACAAGGTACTTCAGACTCCAAGGCAGTTTATGCTAAGCTACCGGCGCTTAAAGGACTGTGGGCTAAATACAGCAAAATATATTCAAGTAATACTTGATGATCCTCAGCAATTTGAGCAGCGCTGTCAGCACCTAGAAGCTTTTGGCTTTGATCTATATCACTTTATTGAAAAACTTGTTAATGATTCTACTACTTTTGATGACAGTATTCCGGGCATGCTTAAGCTACATGCAGTCTACAAAAAGCTTTCTGAAAAAATTGCAGCTGATCAACTTCTTGTGCGTGGAGTGCTTGGTGTTGGGGTTAATATTATTTTTAAAGGAGAGAAAAAAACAGTCCCAACAGGGATTGGTAATTTGTGGAATGAAATAACTGATGAGTTCGGTAATTTTAAGTGGCTGGATAATGCGAGTGTTGTTGTAGAGAAATGGAAAACTGAATCTCACGCTAAAAGTGCGACTCAACAAGCAAGTCTGTCGAGTACGTTATGGCTATCATATAGGGATTCGCAAACGCAAGAAATGTATCAAAGTATTAATCAGTTATTATCATAAACTAAGATTAATTCTGGCTTAATCTGACACCTTACTTCACCTAATTGTTTTAAATTTCATTTCCTACTTCCGGCAATATAAGGAGTGACAACACAATCAAACTTTCCCAAAGTTGCCTATCTATGGGTAATTCACGCTCTTGGTTTAGCGACTTCGTAGTGTCAACAGTTTTATGGTCAATATTCTTGCTGGGTTAGTGGCCTATTATTTTCAGGAGAAGAAGCCATCACTTAACATCCAGCGCAACCTATTGGCCGGCTCATTTATACCGAACTTACATTAATTAGGTTATTTAACTGCTCTTGATACTCAAGTTCGCGTAAACTACTTTGTGAGTCTAGGTTTCGCCCTCTGCACTTTCCTCTTTTTTTATGCTATATCGAGTCCATACCTTTATCACTTTAGTTAAGTCCCATTGGTATTTTTTTGTTCACCTTCACAATAACCAAACACTTCTTCTTATTTTAATCTTTTAAAATGTCGATAGAAAATGCCGAGAATTTTTCAGAAATCTTTTGCTGTTGCGTTAAAAACATCATCAATTTTCATAACAATTTTCTCTTTTTTATGTTAGTGTTTTTTGAGAATAGGTCTGACTATTTTTATTTAACAAGATATAAGGTATTTTCAAAATGAACTCCGTATTATATTCAATTCCGTTAAAGTCAGGTTGTCTTGAGCAATATCAAAAATTCATGCAAGTGGCATCTACAGAGAAATCGAAAGAGTGGCGCGATATGCTTGATCGCTATGATATAGTTAACGTAAAAGTTTTTCATAAAGTAATAAAAGAAAGCGATTATATTCTAGTCTTTCATGAAGTAGGCCCAACTTTTCCTGAAAAAATGCAAGAATGGGAAAACTCACAACACCCTTTTGATCAGTGGTTTAATAAACAAATCAAAAGTATGGCTGGTGATATTGGACCGGAAACTGCTTCAGCAATGCCAATTGTCGATTTTCAGTAACTGATGTAGTTAGTGTGCTTGTGCAAATTTCATCACAACACACTTTTTTACATTACTCAAAACAGGCATTTACCAAGGTGTAATTACGAAAGTGAGCTAAACCGATATAAAATCTAGCATTTTGGTTAAAATACAATTTACACTTAAAATTGGCTCATGTCCCCTATTTTAGGTAAAAGTGTTAGATTTTACGATCAGGCTAACTTACTATACTCATTTATATAATTTTAAAATGCCTGTTTCAACTGTTTAGATCGGTCATATACATTCTGTTCAAATTGATATACATCGGCATTAAATACTCATCGTTAATAGTGGCTTGTTTAATTCTTGTATCAATGTTTGTTTCTAAACTAGGCATTCCAAACCATCCCAGTTCAATTCTTAATAAAGCTATACCTTCCATCAATTATAAGTATTAATTTCAATTATATCGTGCCAGCAATCATCATAATATGTCCACACAAAATCCATTTAAAAGGACACATTAATGCCAACAATTGAAGAAAGAGCGATAACCACACTCAGGAAACTTCAAAAAGTGAAATGTCTTATAAATAAACCATTAGTAAAGATTAGTGATATATCTACCATAGATAAAATCATCGATGATATGCCACATGATCGACTAAAAAATAAAAAAAAATCTACACCTTCATCAAAAGTTATCCAATCAATTTATTATGACCTATCTACTGGCATTGACTTCAAACAAAAAATAAATAAAAAGATTGAGCTGCTCCAATTATATGCGAAAATGGTGTTGACTAATAGAGTGGGCAAAAATCAAGACTCACAATTTTTTCAGAACCTTGAAAAGGCCTTTAAAAAAGTCAACATTATAACAGCCTCGAAAAGAGACATAATACAGATACTCGATCAAAAAAAAGACCCACAGCTCCCACCTGAGACGTCTACAATTATTGCTGATTATGTCATGGAACAATATAACGAACCTGTTTCATTGAGTAAAAGTAATAAGCTTGGTGTCTAAACATCACTTTTTTGCTGTTTTTTCCTCTCCTTCCGAATTTATAAAATTTCTGGTGCATGATCTATATTTTCTAAAACGGGTGGCTTTATACCACCTTTATGCGCTTTTTCGTAAAAGAGTAACTCTGCCCCCACAAACTGCTCAACGCTTTTATATTTGCTGCCCTTAAGCTCTTGTTGCTGCAGTTTCCTGGCAAATTCCTCATCACTACTGATAAGTAATTTTTTCTGTTCTTCAGGTTTTTTTAGAATACGTTTAAGAACAGAGCTATTAAGTTTTCCAACCGTATTTAATGCAGAAACTGTATGTTGTAATCGTGGTTTTTTTAGTTCTGCAAATGAGTCCTGGTTAAGCAAGTTGAGCATTACATCAGCCTTGCATAAAGTCGCCAGTGTTTGGCGTAAAGATTCAGACTCTAGTAGGTCTTCATAGTTATCTTTATTTAGTAGATTATTTTCACCTAGCAACGCAACCGCACTCTGCAAATTTTTGCTTTCACCAATTTGTGCCAACGATGTATCATCCAGTAAACCATTTTCGTCTAGCTTAGACAAAGCACATCGATAACCCCAAGAGTCACGCATTTTCTCCCAGTAATCTAAATTAAACTCAGTAATCTTTTGTAGAGCCTTAATCGCGTTAAGGAGATAATCTAAACTCGTCAGGTGGTCAACAATGTAGTCATAATTACTTTTATGGTTATATTTTCGATCTAATTTTTTCGCTTTCTTGCTATATTCGCCATTCTCTTGCAAAAACTCAGCTAAATCTTCATAACTCTCAATAGCCATAGAAAAACATCTCCCTTGCTACTCTAAAATTAAACAATTATTGCATAAAAACCGATCACAATCTATCAAATGGACTGCAGAAATATAAAATTCACAGTATCACTAATCAAAGAAAAGGCACCTCACTCATCTCGTTATGAAACCATAGGCTGCTAATCCTAACACTGATTTTCCCGGCACTCAATCAATGAGCTTTATTTGGATAAAACCCATCAAGTACTTTTTAAAATCAAATTTATCATTGCTTTCACACTGCACTAAACATGTTATACATGAATTAACTCTATAAATTGCAGTTATCTTACTTAATTAAGGCTCGTAATATACTTATGCTAGGAAATAATGAAAAGGACTAATCAATGCCGTCGATGAAGAACAAGGCTTTAAGCATTATTGTTAAATCTGAGCAGCTTTATAAAATTGTTGATACCTCATATGTAAATGATAGAGTCTTATTAAAAATAGATACAATTATTGGTGATCTTCCATATGATATATTAGATATTAATCGTATGGAGTCTGTAGATCTAATAGCAGCACTAGACTATGTAAAGCTGATGGATCGTACCCCCTCCCTTAAAGACTGTATACTATCTAATCTTCAATCAATTAATGATTTCATGAAAAAATTTATAGAAGATAAATATAGTGAAAAGGTAACTTTTAATCAAATCGAAAAATCTTTCAAGAAAATTAATATTATAAAAACTTCAAAAAAAGACATTATACAAATACTTGATCAAAAAAGAGACCCAAGCCTTCCATATGACACATCTACACTCATTGCTGATCATGTTATGAAAGAACTAGAAGAGCCAGTTGCATTAAATGAGGGACAGGAAGATCGCTGCACGATACTTTAATCTCCTTTATATCCTTGTTTTCCTACTTTTGGTAACATAAGAAATGAAAACATAATCAAATTTTCCTGAAATTGTCCTATCTGTGGGCAATTCAGGCTCTCGGTTTACCCATTCCGTAATGTCAACAATTTTATAGCTACCCGCTTTTAATCTGGCAACTTTTTTCTAGACAAATTTTTAACTTTATTCGTATTTCTCAGGTGATAAATAATCATTAACTGTACTACTTTTCATAATATTTTTCATACAAATACACTCATCAAATTTTTTCTTAAAGCAGTATATAATTTTAGTGAGTTATACACCAGAATAGACATTATTTTTCACATTCCAGCCATCAGTTTATTAACTTACTCTCGCACAAAGTCAGCTATTCTTTATACATAAGCCTTGAAATAATCTAATTCAATCGATATTTACACCTGATAATGATCAATACTCACGCTATTTTATGCTTTGCATAAAGAATATCAGCCCATTATCATTATTTATAAAAAATTAAAGTAAGCTATAATTTCATACTTCACAATTTTACAATGAAAAAACTGATTTAATGCTTCAATCAGAAAAAACAAGGTCTAATTAGATGAATAAGTTACTTACTTACATTGCCACAGCAACACTCAGCATATTCTTTTCTTATAACAGTTACTCAATAAATAGCAGCATTCTATCACCATTTTTACAAGGCAATTGGTCACCTGCAAACTTACCAACAAATTATGGTAATATACTAAGCTCCGCAAGCTTAGTAGTAAATTCTAAATTATCATGGATTGCTGTTGGAGAAAATGGCAATATCTTAACCGCTTCAGGCTCCCCAACGAAAGGCTGGGTATGGATAAAAGAAAAGAGCCCTGACCAAACAACCTACAACAAAGTTGCCTGTAATGATGCATCTGCCACTTGTATCATTGTTGGCAACAACGGCAAAATTATTAAAGCGGTCAACAACAATAATAATTGGAGTATTAGTGCAAAAAATAGTAGCGCTACTCAAACCTTGCATGGCGTGACTTATGAAAGGCTATTAGATCGATGGGTTGCCGTTGGCAATTCAGGGACACTTTTAGTCTCCGATGATGACGGCGGCTCCTGGAGAGCTCCCCAACCACCTAACGCAACCGCAAAACAATTTAATTTCTTAAATATAATTACTGACAATGGTAGCAGTGGGCTATTAATGGTTGTTGGCAGCTATATAAAACCTAACTATCCCGAGGGTCTCTTTAGCGCGATTTTAACCACATATAATGCTGGAGAGGACTGGCAAACACAATACAATGTTCCAGGCGTCTGTGTATATGCCGTCGCATTTAACCCACAGGACAAAGTTTTTATGGCAATTGGTAATGGAACATTTGTATCCAATGATTATGGCCAGCACTGGACACATCTATTTACTACACACAATGACTTTCTTCTGTATGATATTATTTACTCTGCTAATGGTTCAGTATGGTTTGCAGCAGGTCAAAAAGGAAACGTGACTGAATCACCAGATAATGGCGTTCACTGGAATAAGCTAGGCAGTATGTCAAGTAATATCACTCTATATGGTATAACGAGGCGTATAGTCACTCATAGTGGGCAAAAAATCACTTATTTAATAACGTCTGGCGGCATAAATACAGCATCATTATAGTAATTTACAGCACTATAATATGGGCTTTGCAAACTTCAAAGCTCACTATAAAGAATAATAGCATTAGTAAAATTTTTGCGTGATATAGATTTAATTTATATAAATTATTTATATATAATAAGAAATTTACCTTATGAAATTATCTTTGTTTAGTTAAAAATAAGTTTATTCTCTACTTTAAAAGATATAAATAATACAGTGACTAACGTGAAATTAAAGCTCTATTACATCATTTGAGTGTTCCTGCTTTCTGATATCCTCAAAATGTTTGTCATGCAGTAACGTCGTTGACACTTTATCAACTCTTTGTTTCACTTTACCCGGGACAACAATAGAAGATATAAAGTTATTTATATATTTATCCTTTCTTAAATAGGCTGTAGATTGCACACTGCCTTTTTTAATAAGGCCAAGTTTATTTAATCTATGGTATTCTCCTATGGCGGCATTTACAACTTTTTTATTCATACCATAACTTCCATAAAGCTTCAAAATATTAAAAGCAGCTCTTGATCTACTGATTTCATTTTTTCTAATATATTCACTGATTTGTGCATTCGACATACTACTAAAATCTTTTTGCCGTTTTTGTATTCGCCATTTAGGATCAGTTTCATATAACAAGTTATAAATTTTAATAAACTCGCTTCTATACGTTTCATTAGCTATTAAAGTAAGGTTTTGACAATAGTCAATATCTTCTTTGGGTACATCAGTTTGAAAGTGTGGCCTCTTGAAACGACCACCGGGTTCGTGATGCAGCAAAAAATTATCAGTTGTAAGGGCAGTGTCTCTCTTTTGACCTTGACTTGATACATTTAAATCTAACTCTTTAGCAAGTCTATCTTTTACGATATTTTGATCTAGATATTTTTCTGTTGAAACTTGACTATAAATACTTAATGTCCAAGGTGAAAATAACTTATCTTCAACTAAATTTAAAGCAGATATTGCTAATTTGTTTAACTCTTTTTTATCTTGGTCATTTAATTCTTCGCTTTGATTAACCTTCCTATCTAAATCCCGGAGTTTTGTAGGTAGTTTTGTGCGGGCAGGATCTGACTGCAGATACATCATGTTAACTGCTGATATTTTGTATCTATACGCATCTATTTCTATTTCTTTTATTTGATCTTTTATTTCTTTTTTAATTTCATCATCAGTTTTTAAATTTTCAACATTGATTTTAGAAGTTGAATTATCACCTAAAGATTTTCTGTCTTCTATTACTTTTTTTAAAATATCTTTCAGTGAATCCACAGTCGAGTTATCATCGTTCATAGCTCTTTTGCAGTAATTTTTAACCTTTTCACACAGTTTAAGATTCTTTTCAAAGTTATCAAAAATCTCTTTCCCATAACCTTTTCTGATCATCTGCCTAAAGCTTAGTGCTACTTCTCTTAATAAACCCTCATCTTGTTGATATAAATCAAAATAATAAATTCTATTTTTAAATTGTTCTTTTGTTAATTTAGGGCTTTTATTATAATATAAACTATTATAAATTTCTTTATAATTTAAATAAATTTTTTCAAACAGTGAGTCTTTTTTCCCTGAAACTATTTCTTTTTTAAGCTGGGTAAGTATCCCAATAAAAACACTTTTATCACCACAAAGACCACCACCACTATTATCAATGGTTTTCATCTCAAGGTTATCAATTATTTTTTGAATACTCTTTTTATCAGGAAGTCCATTAAGACCCCCTAAATTTTTACACTTAGAATTAAATTTATCTAAAGAGGTATAAACAGTTTCAATATTTAACTTGCCATCCTTATTACGAAGCACGTCCATGCTTTTTAGTCTTTTCGCCACTTCAATTATTTTATCTCGATTATAGCCTTGCTCCATTAGATCGACAATATCATCAGAGAACAAGTTTTCCCTAATTAGAGCAAAAATTCCTCGAGCTACATTCGGCTTAGGGCCTATTACCTTTAAAGCCGCCGACAAACCTTTTTCACTTTTAAGGCAATCTTTATTTTCTGCCAAAATTTTTAAAACATGCCACTGATTTCTTTCAATAAAATCTAGCAAATCTTTATTAAAAAGATTATTTTTAATCAAAATATTTGCATATTTTATTTTATTAATAATTGATTTGCTAATATCATCAGGGCTACTGTTTTTAATCTCAGAGGCTTTCTTAATTGCGTCAAAAAATTTATTGGCAAGATCAGAGTCTGCAAACTCATTCAAATTTAGTATAGCTTGAGCTACCTCTTCATTAAATAGAGAGTCTGTATGCAAGTAATCATGACTAATTGATTTGCTTATTAAAACCTCTTTTGCTCGACGAATTACATCACTCATTTTAACACCCTATACCTACCAATCTAATCTTCATGAAAATTTTTGCTATGTCAGTTACCCATGAATCAAACAAATATAAATGACCTAATAATTTTAGTATGATTAATTAAGCGTATTACAATATAAAGATATCATGAAGTAACTATAGCTATGGTTACCATTTAGAATATACGAAGACAGTTTTGGCATAATCAGGATACTCCAAGATAAAACTCAGCCAATGCTACAGTTTCCTAGAATACCGAGAGAAAAATAATAATATACCTAAAAATCTGACATCTATTTACGTATGCAAGCTTTAATTATGACTTATATCAAGAGCTTTCCAGGCAAAAGCTCTCGCTTAACTAATATTTTAATGGCTATCGCTATTAACTTATAAATCACCAAAACGATTTTGTAGTATTGCCAATGCCGTTAATCCTGCTGTTTCTGTACGTAAAATACGTGGGCCCAACTTTAAACCATGAAAACCATGTTGGCTAGCCATCAGCACTTCTTGCTCGCTAAAGCCACCTTCTGAGCCCACTAATAAAGCGCATGCATCAATACTATCATCCATACTCAGACAATGGCTTAAATGCGGATGCAAAATCAAGCGCTGCGCCGCTAAGTCAGTATTTAACCACTCTTTTAAGCCAGTCGGCTGATGGACAACCGGTACACGCACACGCCCAGATTGCTCACAAGCACTAATAGCAACTTGCTGCCAGTGTTCATGCTTTTTCTCTAAACGTTTACCCCCCAGCTGCACGCCACAGCGCTCAGAAAATAGCGGAGTGATCTTATTCACACCCAGCTCAACGGCTTTTTGAATGGTAAAGTCCATTTTATCACCACGGGAGATCACCTGGCCTAAATGTACATTAAGAGGTGACTCATTCTGCACTTTTTGATAACCCGTGACATTAACCGTCACTGTTTTTTTTGATAATTCTTGAATCACCGTTTGATATTCCAGACCATCACCATTAAATAAGTGAAGCGTATCACCAGATTGCATACGCAATACATTAATTGCATGATGAGCCGACTTTTCATCAAGGATAAAACTTTGATTTACAGTTAAAGCTGCCGTTGTGTATAAACGCACCACTCTCACGTTATTATTCTCTTATTTGGTTACCACGTCTCTATTTTACACACTTTACTACAGTCATAAAGCTTCTTTCATACGTTGTATACGCAGATAAGAATTATTGATCGCAGTCAGTAGTGCAGGATTATTTTTAGTTTCAGCAGCTAAATAATAAATCACCTCAGGAATAAGCGTTAACAACTGTTTAGGGGGATGGCCAATATAAAGCAATAAATTATTGCCAGCGAGCAATGCCCGTGCAGCCGCCTCCCCTCCCTTGGCATACAATAGAATATCACGCCGTGTCATATCAGCAGAAATAATCGCGCCTCTAAACTTTAACCGATCACGCAGTATCTTAATCGTTTTCTTAGATAAACTAGCTGGCACGCCACTCGCATCTAATTTTCTATTAATCACATGCGAGACCATCACCAACGGACAGAATTGTCCTGAATTAATTAATAATTTATACGGCATTAATTCTTTATCACTCCAGGTTCGAGAAATATCCGGTATATTGACTCCTGGCGTATATTCAGCACTGCCAAGACCTGGAAAATGCTTAAAAGTGCAATTAATATTGGCTTCTTGGTAGCCTTTTACCGCAGCAGCTGCATCTTTTGCTACTAAATTGGCATAAAAATTATAAGAGCGTTCGTAGCGAGCAATTACTGGACTATCACGATTTATGCTCAATGCCAATACGGGTGCAAAATTAATATTAATACCATAACGGCTTAGCTCTTTCCCTTGATGCAAGGCTTGTCGATAAATTACGCTAGAATCTTCTTTGAAACCTAGTTTTTGTTGACTTAAATTTTTTCCAATATTAAATCCTGATAGTTTATGCAAGCTATTCATTGCACCACCTTCTTGTTCAACCGCAATAAATAATTTTTGCTTGTTTTTATTTTTCACATGGTTTTGTAAAGACAGTACTAATTGACTCAGCTGCTCAGGTCCACTAATATTACGCGCATAGCCCTCATGGTCTATATCAGCCAGATACACCCCAGAAATATTAAATTTATCAATTAATTTAATAATACCAGAGTCATCTCTAACTTCTAAACCGTCAAAACCAATAATAAAAAGCTGTCCAATTTTATCTTCTATATTTATTGTATTTATTTTTGCTTGATCAGCATACAAATACAAAGAATCACTCGTTATTAATAATGCTGATATAAATAATAATTTATATGTATATTTTTTACATATACTTTTTAGGATTAACAACTGTCATCCCCTTCAGTAAATTAATTGCAGAATAAAGTTGATAATCTTTTTCTACTAATTGATCTGATGAGTTTTTTGTTTTATTTTTCTTTGCCGGTGATACTGCCGCTAAATGTTTATCTAAGTCGGCTTCTGAAATAGTCGAAATATCCTTTTCTTCATCAATTTTTATTTTTAACCTTTCAACTTTAATGTCCGGCTCAATTCCCTTGGCCTGAATAGAGCGTCCCTTCGGAGTATAATAAAGCGCTGTCGTCATTTTTAAAGCCGTCTTATCTGGCAAGGGTAAAATTGTTTGTACCGATCCTTTGCCAAAGGTTTTTGTCCCCATAACAACCGCACGATGGTGATCTTGCAACGCGCCAGCAACAATTTCAGAAGCCGAAGCAGACCCACCATTAACTAAAACTACAATAGGTACACCACCAGTCAAGTCACTATCTTGCACAACCTCTTCAATCGATGAACCAGGGAAACGACCTTTTGCATAAACGATTTTTTTATTCTTTTTTAAGTCACTTTTATCCAAAAAAACTTCAGCAACATCAACTGCTGCATTTAATAAGCCGCCTGGATTATTACGTAAATCTAAGACCAGGCCCTTAATTTTTCCCTTAGAGCTTTTTTTCATTGATCTAATCACTTTGATTAAGTCACGACCCGTTTTTTCTTGAAATTGACTAACACGAATATAGCCATAACTCTCATCATAAATTTTAGATTTAACACTCCGTACAACAATACGATCACGAATGATATCAATTAATAGTGGCTTTTTTTCACCTTTGCGCAATAATGTTAAAGTCACCTTTTCACCAATATCGCCACGCATTTTATCAACAGCATCACGTAGTTTTAATCCGCGCACCGGCGTTTCATCAATTTTAATAATCAAATCACCAGACTGTATCCCTGCCTGATAAGCCGGGGTATCATCAATCGGCGAGATGACTTTAACGACATCTCGGTCCATGGTCACCTCGATGCCTAACCCTCCAAACTTCCCTGATGTGCTCACTTGTAGGTCTTGATAATCTCTTTTATCTAAATAAGCCGAATGGGGATCTAAACCGGATAACATACCACGAATTGCATTCTCAAAGACTTTTTTATCATTAATTTCTTGTACATAGTAACGCTTAACCATGTCCAATGAACGTACAAACCGCTGCAAGTCCTCAACGGGCAAAGGTTGCTGTTGCTGAGCAGATGCACTTACAGATAATATCATTAATAATGATGGCACCAGGCAGCAAATCGAGTACTTTAATAAACGCTTCATGTATATCCCCTTATTTTTGTAAAAGGATATAAGCTATTTTTATGCCAAGTTTATTTTCTGGCACCAATCTTTTAAACTAACAACTTGATTATTATGGCGTAACTCAAAATACATACCAATGCCCTCACTGCCCTGCCCAGACAATGCAATCAGGTCCCCAGCAGAGATCCATTGCCCCTTGCTTACCAATAATTTCTGATTATAACCATATAAACTCATATAACCTTCAGCATGATCAATAATAACTAGTTGACCATAGCCTTTTAACTGATTCGCAAAAACAACTTGGCCATAATATGCCGCCTGCACTTGACTTCCTTGCTTGATTGGAATAAATACAGGCTTGTTTTTTCTTGGCATAACTAAGTGCTTAATCGCTTTATCATAATTAATATAATTAAAAGGGCAAAGCAGCTGTTTTTTCATGAGACTAAATGACTTTACTTGGCTTTGGACAAATTTTAAACTTTCTTGATCTAATTGCTCTATCAATGCTAATAAGCGCTTTTCATTCTTGTACAAATCAACCAGTTGCTTATTTTTTTCATCAATAGAGGTTGAAATAATAGCAACTAATTGATCTTTCAACTGCTTATCATTAGAAAAATTTTTTAAATCAATTTCTTGCTGTTTTATTAAACTCTCTAACTGTTTTTTTTTCACAAGCAATGTCGCTTTTGTCTCATTAAGTGCCTGCTCTGTTTGCTCAGCTTGATCCAAACGTGCAAGATTTGCTTTCATAACATATTGAAAATAGTGCTGCATTCTACCAAAGAGTTTTGGATCTTGCTGGCTAAAAAGAAATTTTAAATAAGGCTCTCGACCCATCAAAAAAATGGTTTTAATATATCGGTTAATTTCCTGACGCTGCTTAAACAAACTTTTCTTTAGCTGCTGTTGTTTTTCTTTTAGATTAATTAATTTTATCTTTTTATCATTGATATAATTTTGATTATTAATAATCAATAAATTAGCCTGTTTAATATTATTCTCAATCACGAAAATTCTTTTTTCTATATCTGCACGCTTTAGCTTGTCTAAGCTTAAACTCTGGTCAAGTACTGCAATTTTTTTACGTACTTTTACTAAACGACCATCTGCTGCATTGATTATTTTTATAAAACTAACAAAAAATAAAAAAACGCAGATAATAAGAAAAAAAATTAGAATCGATCGCTGCATATCAATAGGCCACCTCTATTCAGTGGCCCATCTTTACCTTATATCTTTATCTTTACTTACTTATATTGCTTATTGCAAATGCACCAAAGACTGGCCGGTCATCTCAGCTGGAACACTCAGACCTAACAGCTGTAATATTGTCGGCGCAATATCAGATAAAGTACCACCTTCTTTAGTTAGGGTAGCATCTTTGCCTATATACACAAGCGGCACTAAATTACTTGTATGAGCCGTATGAGGCTGGCCAGTTTGAGGGTTTTCCATCAACTCAGCATTACCATGATCGGCGGTAATCAAGAGATCCGCAGCCACCCGCTGCCCAGCTGCAACAACCTGACTAAGGCAGCGATCCAGTGCTTCAATCGCCTGTACCGCAGCCGCATAATCCCCTGTGTGACCGACCATATCCGCATTAGCATAATTACAAATAATCGCATCAAAGTCTTGACTCGTAATTGCCGCGACCAGCTTATCCGTTAGCTCCTGTGCACTCATTTGTGGTTGTAAATCATAGGTTGCCACCTTCGGTGAGGCAATCAGCACACGCTCCTCACCGGTAAACACCTCTTCGATACCACCATTAAAAAAGAACGTTACATGTGCATATTTTTCTGTTTCAGCAATACGCAATTGCTTTTTACCCGCTTTTGCCAACACCTCACCTAACACATTGTTAAGTGCCAATGAGGGATAGGCTACCTGTGCATTAATACTCGTTGCATATTCAGTTAAATTAACAAAGGTCGAAAGACGCGGATGCGCTACACGAGTAAACCCAGTAAAGCGCTCATCACTGAACACCTGTGAAAGTTGGCGTGCACGATCAGCTCTAAAGTTCATAAAGATCAAGGCATCATTATCATTTAAGGCCACGGCCTCACCGAGACATGTCGCTTGCACAAACTCATCACGCTCTCCCCGTGCATAAGCTGCCTGCAAAGCGTCAACCGCACTTTTAGCCTGATACTCTGCTTTACCCTCTGTAATCAGCTGATAAGCCGCTTCTATACGCTCCCAGCGCTGATCTCTGTCCATGGCATAATAACGGCCAATAATACTCACTATCCTACCTTTACCACTCTTGGCGAGCTTTGCTTCAAAGTGAGCCAGTGAGCTCTCAGCACTCTTTGGTGCGGTATCGCGGCCATCTAAAAAGGCATGTAAATAAATCTTTTCTGCACCGCGTTGCACCGCTAAATCAATCATCGCCTCAATATGGTCTTCATGAGAGTGCACACCGCCGGGCGATAACAGCCCCATGATGTGCACAGCCGCACCTTGATTCACCGCCGTATCGACGGCCGCTGTCAGTGTTGTATTATCAAAAAAAGCACCACTTTCAATATCACGGCCTATACGCAATAAGTCTTGATAAACAACACGACCCGCGCCTAAATTCAAATGACCGACTTCAGAGTTACCCATCTGACCTGCCGGTAAGCCTACATCTGTGCCAGATGCGGAGATTAACGTCATCGGATACCTAGCGGTTAAGTGGTCCCAAACAGGCGTATTCGCATTCAAAATCGCATTGCTATTGGTATCAGTAGAATGGCCCCACCCATCAAGTACAAGTAAAACTACAGTTTCTTTCACGACAACACCCTCTTTTTAATACTTTAAAATACAGTTACGTTATGATACATAAAAACTCATAAAATCTATAAAGTTCAGGCACTGAATTTTAACATGTTACTTTCACCCCAGCAGAGTCCTAGGTTTAAGCACATATCTATTAAATAACCCCGATCAATATAATAGAAGCTTGGCCTTTCATGCTCTCTTATATCAAACTCCGTGTTAATGAAATCAATGCACTTAGTAAAAGACGAGTATATTGCTGTGTCTTTAAGTTTCTTGATAAGCTAACTGCAATCTAAGTAAATGAAAGGGTAGTTTATGCTTTTGAAGACATTTTTTATAATTCTGATCATTCTTATCACCCTTTTAATCGGGCCAATCTGGCTCGCAGTAACAGGTCAAGTACAGTTCGGCCAAAACTGGCAAACGGCTGATCGCCGTTCTATCGGCATTGCCCCTATAGCCAGTCAGCTTAAGGAAGCCGTTGTGCAACTATATAAAGCTCGTGCATTTAGTTGGCGTGGCTTGTTTGCCGTGCATACCTGGATCGCTGTAAAACCTTATGGTGCGACTCATTATACAAACTATCAAGTGATTGGTTGGAATGTGTATCACAATCGTCCTATTGTTGATATTTCATCAGGTGCGCCTGATCGTATGTGGTTTGGGCACAGCCCTGTCATTGTTAAAACATTGACAGGAAAAAAAGCAGAGATATTAATTCCAAAGATCGCTAAAGCAGCGAAAAGTTATCCATATGCACACATTTATCAAGCATGGCCTGGACCAAATAGTAATACTTTTATTGCTTATATATTAGACCAAGCACCTGAATTTGGAGCAATCATGCCCGCTAATGCACTAGGCAAAGACTATGTACCACTAAAAAAAATAATAACCAGACTGTCAGATAAAAGCGGCTATCGTCTTTCTCTATGGGGGATTTTAGGCTTAACCATATCAAACCGCCAAGGGGTGCAACTTAATTTATTTGGCTTAACTTTAGGGCTATCTTGGCAACCGTGGGGAGTGATCCTGCCTGGCTTAGGACAATTGCCCAAACCAAACAATCATAAGTAAACTTATGTAGTGATAAAGTAAATATACTTTATCTAAACCTAATTATCGCAGCCTAGGTATTATTAACCAACTCAATAAAAAAAATCACTCATTATCAATTATTAAATATTTCATCACAAAAATTATATTTTACTACTGCAAACTCATATGAAACATTTAAAGAAAACAGCATAAATATCACCGCTAATATTTATCCTCTAATGCCAAATAAAATAAATCCGATGCAGCTAAATCAATACACCACTTAGAAATAAAGACTTTTTTCTTTATTTATCACTGAAAAATATAAATCTCACCTATACAGTATCAAACAACTATGAGAAAGTAGCGTTAAAAATCAGGAAGCAAGACAGGTAACTCGAATTTATGTTTGCAAAAGCCAAAGCACCTCTCATCCTTTCCATCGGCTGTGTTGCCACCTATTTTATTATTTTATTATTTCAAGTCTACACTCCAGCAGCACATGAAAAAGTCCGCAAACAAGAGCTGGTTGGCTGTGATAAGCTTGGCAAACAAGCAAGACAGCTTTGTATAGACAGGATCAACTCACTTGGAACACATGCTGAAAAAACAATTGTAATTAAAGAGTAATTAATAAAATTAACGGATAACAGCCAGCAATATTTTTTCA
>LVCQ01000017.1 GCA_001644975.1 Piscirickettsiaceae bacterium NZ-RLO1 | reverse complement strand
GATCAACGCCAAGTGGCAAAGTGTTATATCGAACTAGGGGATTTTGAGTCCGCCGCGCATGCCTTTACTCAAGCAGCTCAAATCAGTGGTGACCCTAGAGATCAACGCCAAGTGGCAAAGTGTTATATCGAACTAGGGGATTTTGAGTCCGCCGCGCATGCCTTTACTCAAGCAGCTCAAATCAGTGGTGACCCTAGAGATCAACGCCAAGTGGCAAAGTGTTATATCGAACTAGGGGATTTTGAGTCCGCTGCGCATGCCTTTAATCAAGCAGCTAAAATAAGCGGTGACCCCAGAGACCAATGCGAAGCTAAAAGATGTTATGATTACTCTAAGCCTATGCCTCGCCGATCTACTAGAATTAATCATAGTAAGCAGCAACATGCAAATGAAAGGCCTTATACCCCATTTTTTATTCATTCAAAAAAACAATATTGGCGCAAGGTAGACGACCAGCCTATTAGCCAGCGTTATCCTCAAAGGGCCCCTGACTTTACCCAGCGCTAACAACTGTGATCATAACCATGTTAAAATTAAAGCATGTCAACAATCTACTGCAGCCTTGTTAATAACATGAAGTCATACCTAGATTAAACAATGATTATACCAATATTTATCATCTTCAGCTACTTTGGCAGCCAGGTTTTTGCCATTCCTGGCTATATTGGCTTTACTGCTTATCTACTGCTCATTA
The DNA here is from genome assembly GCA_001644975.1 of Piscirickettsiaceae bacterium NZ-RLO1. Taxonomy (GTDB): domain Bacteria; phylum Pseudomonadota; class Gammaproteobacteria; order Piscirickettsiales; family Piscirickettsiaceae; genus Piscirickettsia. Next base: position 32,908 of record LVCQ01000017.1, on the reverse strand, counting down.
TCTTAGCAAGCTATCTGCGCTTTAGGTTAGGTGCAGAAAACCGTCCTGCTTATTGGTTTATGCAAATTTGTAAGTTATTCGGGCTGATTTTAGCCCTACTTGGCATTTACTATATTATTCACAGTGTCCATCACTGTGCAGTGATTAATCACCAGTGCATCTTCCATATCTTATAAATTACATGTCAAATGCTGATTTCTTAAGCCCATCAGCTTAATGCAGCTTATGTTCTGGGCAAGGGTCGTAATAGACGGTGAGTTCTTCACCCCAGTCTTTTACTTTGACTAAAGCGGCTAAAAATAATAGTTTAAATGTTTCAGGTTTAGCAATATAAAAATGAACAGCTTCATTGTAATATTGCAAGAAATCATCAAAAGATGCATTTTCTTTAAGATGGGCGAAATCAGCAATCAGTTCATCTACCCACGCAAATGACTGATTAATCCACGCAGCTTGATCATCACATAGGTCATCTGGATTGACACTTAGGCCATTAAAATCAAAGTCTGTACTTTGCAAGAGCGCATAACTCTCAGGATAATGCTCTTGAATGGCGCTAAAAATATATTCAACTGGTTTCATGGCATAACCCTCCTGTCTATAATCAATAGTGTAGCGGGTGATACCAGGTTATGCCGAGAGACAAATCCTGTGTCCTAATGTAGGACATCTGCCATATTTCTTGTAAAAAATGTTTTTTTTCAGTGAATTATGGATTTACCCAAAGTTCGATCCATCATAACTCTGAGAATTCGTCGTATCACCACCTTGACCTTGGGAATGCTCAAAGAAGATAGAGGTAGAAGCTGATGATGTAAATTTATTTTTCTGATCTCCACCCAAAATACGCTCATTAACTAATTCCATGCACTGACTAACAGATCTTTCCGTCGATTCATGCATAGGCTCGGATCCCGTTCGATCCGATTGAAAAGTCTGTAAATATCCACCTGCCATAATTAACGGGCCTCACGTAATTTAGTTACTAATTCATATTCATGTTTAACCATTGTTGTTTTACAAAACTCCAAACCTAACAGGAATTTTGTTGCCACGGCCTGGCCACTAAATACCGCCACACCCAATGGATTAATACCGTAAATATCACGCAGTGCAAATAAGCGCTCACCCATAATCGGTGCCGCAGCTTGAATAAACGCACCAAAAGATAACTTAGAATGTTCAGATTTAATCGTGTCCCAGCCACGGGCAAGGCAATAATGAATAATCGACGATTTATTTTTTTGACTATAAAACTTCGCTCGCAATGCCGGTAAGCCACCGTATTGCATAAAAAGCAGCGCAGTCTCTATTGATCCTGAACAAATAGCAAGTTGCAGCGGGGTGAGTTGATCTTCACCACGCTGCTTTAATAATTTTTTATGTTTTTCTACAAACTTCTCTAAGGCTGGGCCTTTGTTGCTCTTAGCAAGCTTCAGTAAAAAATCAAAAGACTCTTGGGTATCTTCTACAACCTGATCCATACTACAACTCTAACAGCCGTTTTAAATTAAATAATTATTAATAATCATTAGCCTATACTAGCAAAGTTAAAATAAGAACACTATATTAAAATCAACCTAACTGGCAATCAACAGTTGAATTTACACTTTCTTTTGAATTATTATGACTTATTATGCTGATTATGCTACAGCATTCAACTCTCTGCTGAAGCTGCTTTTCTAATTCTCGTTCTAAAGTAAAGCGACACTCTAAACATAAGTGATTGACAGATACAAGCTGACTCGTCATCTTGCCACCACAGCTACTGCATGAATTAGTTGTATTCATTGAACTAACTCCTCTTCTTTCTTACACGTAAGCAATCAATTATTAAATATGTAAATTCGTTACTTCATACTGATATAAGTCTTCAGAATCATCATAAAAATAATTAACTTTCTCTAACAAAGGCGTGTTGACAGCATTATCATCAACTAAATTAATCAAGCTACTTTCTTCTTTTTTAAATGCTAAAAATAGCAATGAGAATTTACATTTAAAGTAAGATAAAATGCTTTTCATGACAACACTCCCCTAAAAACAATATGAATTTACTATGTGAGTAATGTACCATAATCAGGGCAGGCTTAGTGTAATTTTTATGTAAAGAGATATTTAATATAAGGTAAAGAGTTAATGCTCATGGCTGAGCTGAGCTCTAAAGTATTCTAAGGCTTGGCGCTGATCTCCAAGCCTGGCAAGTAATTCTGCATACTCTAATTCTATTTGATAATCTTTTGAGCGCTCTAGCGCTTTTTTATAATACAGGCGCGCTTTATCATAATGTTTCGCTCGTACTGCCAAACGTGCCAACGCATGGTCAATTGCTATCGTTTCTGGCTGGCTCAGCTGCCATTTTTGCACTTGCGCAAACTGTTTGTTAGCATCAGTCCCTTGCAAACGACTGTAACAGCTTAATAAAGGTGCATCAAAAGACTGATTCAGCTGCTTAACAAGTAACTTCTCCGCCTCACTGCCTTGCTGATGAGCGCTTAAACCATCCGCATAAGCAATTAAAACCAAAGGGTGTTTCTTTAATGAGCGCGGCACCACCCTCCAAAGCTCATGCAATGCCTGCACGCCTTTTTCCTGACTTAACGCAATCAATCGCCCCTGATAAGCTTCAATAAGGATCGCTTCACGCGCCTCTTTGCTCATATGGGTATATTGCTTTAACTCAGGGACCAGTTGAATCAGTAATGACCACTGACTGAGCATACGATAACATTCAAGCCGTAAGTATAAAGCATCAACATCCTTGGGGCAGTTATGTGCTATGGTTTCAGCAATTTTCAATGCAACTGCCGCATCTCCTCGATCTAACGCATGACGCGCACGCATCACGTCAATATCGACCAGATCCACACCTTGCTTTCTGGCCTCTTGTAAATAATATTCGCACTGCTGCATCAGGCCCTGTTGATGAGCCGCTTGCGCGGCAAGAAGCTGAGCTTCACCATCAAGTATCTCACCTCGCGATTGGACAAAATAATGCTCAGCTTCAGCATAACGACCTGATACAAAACCTTTTAATGCTTTTTTTAATGCTTCTTTTTGTTTTGCACGACGACGCGTTGCCTGACCACGCGCCCAACGACCAGGGTAATTCCACAATCCGACAACGATTGACTTTAATACGATCCAGAGGGTGATCATAATAATCAGGCTAATCACCGCCAACCATAAAGGTACATGCAGCAAAAACTCGCCAAACCGTAAACTCACCTCACCGTGGTAGGCATTTAAATAAACGCCCGCAACCACAGCAGCTACCAGCAGGCCTATGCCAAGTAGTAACCTCATATTAATTCTCCTCGCCACGCTGAGCCTGCCGAAGCACCTTTAAACTCTGCAAAATTACAGCAGGCAGAGCAATCGATTGACTTTCTAACCATGTTAAATTTTTAAGCCACTGCTGCTGTACTCGATCTTTTTTAAAATCAGCTTGTACTATAGTAGAAATTTTCTGCAATTGTTCCTGATAGCCCACTTGATTTAAATTTATCACAGTGCCTGATAACTCAGTTAACTGACGCTGCAATTTCTGACCAACCTTGTCATCACCTTGGCGTTCAATGACAATCAATGTACCGAGTTTGTTTTTAATTTTCTGCCAATACTCAGCAAATTTACTTGCAGAGCTATAAGCACTATCCACCTTATTATTTTCTATTGATTCAGGCTCTTGATATGTTAGCTTTGGTAGTAAGCCACGTAATAACTGGATACGCTGATAAATACCCGACCAGTCTGTATCTCCACTGTTTTGCAATGCTTGTATATCAGCGGTTAAAGCCTGTGCTAACGCCTGCTGATTTACCATTGTCGGCTGTGTTTTAAGCTGTTCAAGCAAAGCTATCGCCTGAGCCTTTGGTAAATACTGCGCCATTAATAATAATGGATATAAGTTTATTTTCTCTGCAATAGGCTGAGTAGCATGTTGAGACTGCTGCCGCTTCAGAGTATCTAATGCACTGACTGTCTCCTGATGATTAACACTGACAGCGTGACTAAATTTTTGCTGCGCTGTTTCTAAACGCGCGATATTGGCTGTGAGTTGCCGCTGTGCTGTTTGCAACTTAGCAATCTCTTGATTACTATCTGCGCACTGTTTTTTAACAGCTACAAATTGCTGGTAACCTAAACCCAAACCAGCAAGCAGCGCTACACAGATAATAAGCAATAACACGACTGCGATAAGGAAAAAATAATATTTTTCTCTCAATAGCTTTTTTTTTGCAGACGGCTCTCTATCTGTCACCTGTTCTGTCACATTATCTCTCCTGCCCCTAATACCCGAGCAATCTCTGTAGGTTCTGCACTCTTAGCAACAATTAATTGGCCCTGTGACACTAAGTTTCTAGCCAACACAATCTGACCAATACGGGAACTAGTCACGCAGAGCTTAAAAGTCACTAAGTGATCCTGTAGGTCATATTGTGATAATAACTGATATAAATTCAACATGCTTGCAACACTAGTAACAATCACTACATCAATGCGCTGCTGAGCGACTGCATCTATAAATGCGTTAGGCAAATTATAAGGACATTGTCGCTGATACACATCTAAATAATGCACCACACTACCTCGTGCTCTAAGCTGTTCAGCCAAATACTCACGGCCACGGCCGCCTCGCACAATCAGCACACTCTTCCCAGTAATTTCAGCGGGCCTTAACGCTGGTAAGCTTAATAAAGCCTCACTATTTGCAACAATAGCAGGGTAGTCTGCTGTAATGCCATATTTTTCTAACGCCTGAGCCGTCTTCTTACCAATTGCAAAATATTGCTTATCTAATTTGCTGAATGGATCAACGTTATTTAATTGCTCAAAAAAAGCATGTACAGCAAATTGACTAATAAAAACAATACAATCTACTGATTTTAATTGCTCAGCCACGTTCACAGCAATCGGTTGGGCAACTAACGTTAAAGTCGGCGCCATCATCACCGCGGCACCAAAATCAGTTAAACACTGCTGCAACTCCACACCATATTGCAGTGGCCGTGTTATCGCAATGCTTAAACCCGCGAGGGGAAGATAAGAGCCTCGACTCATGCATAGACCTGAGCTAATATTTTACCCGCCCCCAGAGCAAGCAATTCATCAGCAACTGCCTGACCTAACTGCTCAGGGTCAGCGCCACTTTTCTCAACATTTAGCAGCACATCACCCTCTGGGCTGCCGACACGACCTTGTAAGTAAATCTCGCCCTGATCATCTAACACTGCAAAACCGGCAATCGGCACCTGGCAACCACCATTCAAAGTATGATTCATCGCTCGCTCAGCCAGGACACAACGTGCTGTTGCCTCATGATGCAATGGCGCAAGCCGTGCATGCAAGACTGCATCATCTGCTCGACACTCTATCGCTACCGCACCTTGTCCAACTGCGGGTAATATCAGCTCCGGCTTTAAGTACTCACGAATACGTTCTGATAGCTGTAAACGCTGTAGACCTGCAGCTGCAAGAATGATCGCGTCAAACTGCCCCTCATCAAGTTTGCTCAAACGTGTGCCGACATTACCACGCAAGGGTTTAACCTGCAGATTCGGCAACGATGCGTTTAACTGACACTGGCGCCTTAAGCTACAGGTTCCTACCACTGCATGATCGGGTAAATCAGCTAAGCTTGCATAATGATTAGACACTAGAGCATCCCGCGGGTCATCACGCTCACAAACCGTCTGCAACACTAAGCCCTCAGGCAAGACCATCGGTACATCTTTTAGTGAGTGTACCGCTAAATCAGCTCGCCCATCCAACAACGCAGTTTCAATTTCCTTCACAAATAGGCCCTTGCCACCTATTTTTGCCAAAGGTGTATCAAGAATTTTATCGCCTTGGGTAATAATCGGCACCAGCTCCACACGAATATCTTTAGGATGATAATACTCTAACTGCTTACGTACATAATGTGCTTGCCAAAGTGCTAGTGGACTTTGGCGTGTTGCAATTTTAATCAGCTGTTTTTTCACAATCTAGCCTAACCTCTGTTGAAGCCAGTTACCAATAAGGCGAATTTCTTCAGGGCAAACACTATGCTGCATCGGGTAATGATGCCAGTCTACAGTGAAGCCTTCGCGTTCAAGTACGCGCTGGCTTTCTTCCCCGAGTAGATAAGGTACAATCGGATCCTCGGTACCATGAACCATTAATATTGGCGTATTAAAATTGCTGCTGTGTTTTTCTTTTGATAGATCACCAGATAAAGGCAAATACGTCGAAAGCGCAATCACTCCAGCAACTTTCTCTTTTAACCGCGTAGCTGTATACAGGGCAATGGCACCACCTTGCGAAAAACCAGCTAAAATAATACGATCAGAACGAATGCCACGCTCTTTTTCTTTATTAATAAGCTCGAGCAATTGCTGATAAGATTCTTTAATTCCAGCAGCATCTTCACTGCGATCAAACCCTAAACTGACAATATCATACCAACCACGCATGACCATGCCACCATTTAAGGTAATCGGACGCGGCGGTGCATGGGGAAAAATAAAGCGTACATTTGCCGCATTGCCCAAACCTAGCTCTGGCACTATCGGTGCAAAATCATGGCCGTCTGCCCCTAAACCATGCAACCAAATCACACTGGCATCTGCTGTATCACCAATCAATAATTCTACTGTCTCAAGCATGCACACTTAACCTTAATTCAAATAATTACATTTAGTTACATTAATTTATTTTTATGTTTTAAATATCAACCACTCATCGCCATCAACTGCAATGCATATGCAGTCATCGGCGTGCTGACTAAAATCGGCAATATTAACAAAATCAATAAAACAGGAATGGGTGATAAGTCTATTCCTCCCATATCAGGCATGATACGACGCACCGGCCTAAGTAATGGGTCTGTTAGGCGGTGTAGTATTTCAACAATAGGGTTAGGGTTATAGCCTTGATTAAACCAACTCACGATAGACTGAATAATAATTGCATAAAAATAGAGTTTAAACAGAGTACTTAAAACCATGCCGACAGAATAAAGCAATAAAGCAATAATATTCCCCATAGGGTAGCCGCTAATAAAGAAAATCAAACTTGATTCAATAAGTTGCAGCAAAATAATCAAGACAATAGCAGATAGATCTAATCCAGCCAAACCTGGGATAATACGACGCAACGGCAATAATAACGGGTTTGAGACTTTGATTAAAAACTGACAGATCGGATTATAAAAATCCGCTTTAACCCACTGCAATAAGAAGCGCAGCATTACAATCATGATGTATAAACCAAAGATGACATCGATAATCAATGTACCTGCCTGCGCAAATGGACCGCCCATGTTATCCCCTTAACCCTTATAACATTAATGATGGAACAAACGATCTCATTGTATACCAAAGACGCTTCAGGCGCCTAGCATCGTCACATCAATGGGTAAGCGAATACAAGCACAGACCCTTTTATTGGCTAGATTTTTTAAACTTACTTGGCCACAGTGTGCTTCAATGATGACTTTGACAATGGCCAGGCCAAGCCCCGTTGAACCTCGAGAGCTATGATACGGCTCAAATAAACTGCTTAAAACCACAGGATCAATCTGTCCCTCATTTTCGATTTTAATCAGCACCTGATCACTCTCTTGGCGCAAATAAACTAAACAGGAGTCCGCAGCATGCAAGGCATTATTCAATAAATTTTCAATCGCTCGACGCAGTGCTGAGTAATCACCATACAGAGCAACCGTTGCGGCAACATCAATATTTAAGTGGATAGATGCTGCAAACTCTTGATAATCTTGAATAATATTGGTTAAAAAATTAGCGGCATTAATCGTCACAAATTGTTCAGGAGCCACCACAGCGCCTTCTTTGACAAAGCACTCAGCACTGGCAATCAGATCTTTCAACATATTAAAATCACGCATCAAGCTAGTATGAGAGTCGGGCGCTAGTTCTAAATCTTCTATTTTTAAACCAAGACGTGCTAGCGGTGTTTTAACATCATGAGCCAGTGCTGAAATAAAACTGGTTTTCTCACGAATCACATCGCAAATGGCATAATCAAGCTGATCTTTTGGCCCCAGGTTGCGACCAATTTCCATCACCGATTGTCCCTTATAAGACAAAACTTGCGTCGCTAACTTCGCTCGAATGCTAATCAGGCGTATTACTAAATAAATACTGGTTAAAAACTGGGCTAATAAGATCAATGATAAAATCACATCACGCCAAATATCATGATAGGTAAATAAAAACTGCACCCAATATTTAACTTTTGGATAATAAATAGTAATAAGTAAACACGGCTGCGTTGCCGTTAATTCGGGTAAATGTAAATGCTGAAGCGCCTGACTGCCCTCTTGATAATCACATACTGAAGCTTCACCTTCTGGGCGCTCTGGAGGTTGACTATACAAAAAGGCATTAAAGTGAGCACTGTCATCAAAGTCTTGTAATACTCGGCGAAAAGCGAGAGGGTCATTAATCTGAGTTAGTGTCTGATGATAGTCTTGAATACGCTGCCCTAGGTGATGTTCACGAAAATAATGGCGATAGCCATAGACTGCGCTGGCAATAAAAATCGCCAAATTTAAAGTCAAAATAATAGAGATCAGCCAGTACTGTTGAATGTGGGGCAATGGCCCCACACTATTATGCTTTTTTTTATTCAAGTTAGGCCACGCCAAATAACATTAATTAACTAAATTGGCATGCACCAACCATCATATAACCATGACCATGAATGGTTTTAATCATTGCATTATTGCCTAATTTTTTACGAATTCGACTAATATGCACATCAAAAGAGCGACTATTTTCATCGTTTTCAATGGCAAGTTGTTCAATATCCTCGCGACGCACTAGGGCATTATTGCGCATAACCAAGCTCGATAAAATTTTAAACTCAACATCCGTTAACTGGATGCTTTTCCCTTGAGTATCATGCGGACGTAGCATACGCTCATAAAAGTCCAAGGTGTAACCTTCAAAATCAGCAAAACGATACGTCCCTTCTTCAGGTGCTGCCCTCAGTGTATTCGCACTACGGCCACAACGCTCAATCAGCTTTCTCATTCGCTCTAACAACTCATGACGACTAAATGGTTTTTCCAAATAATCATCGGCCCCCGCACGCAGACCTAAAACACGCGCAACTTCGCCGCCTTCACCACTTAAGATCAAGACAGGACCTTGATAATGCTTACGCAATTTCTCACACAGCTCCAGCCCATGAATATCAGGCAAGTTCTGATCAAGAATCATTGCATCATATTGACCTTGCTTTACTTTTTCTACAGCAGCAGCCCCAGTATGCACTGCATCAATATCTAAAAAATGTTTCGTAAAAAACGTTTGGACCAACTGACAGAGCTCTTGATCATCATCAACCATTAAGACCTTACGCATAACACTCCTCCTACAACCTTGCCTCATCATAAACCTTGCACTGCAATACTTCAAGAGTTGATGCACTAGCTTCTAATCTTAGGTCGCGCACCAATTTTAACGACTAATTGATTCACCCGATTATTGCGCAAAATCGCAAGCTTTGCTTGCTTACCTGGCGTCAATTGGGCAACTAAACGTGCGAGACCCTCAGCACCATCAACCTCTTGCCCATTGACCTTCAAAATAATATCACCAATATGCACCCCCGCATCATCTGCTGGCCCTTGTGAAGATAGGCTAGTAACTAAGACACCATGGATATTTTGCTGATTACGTTCTAACTGCACCGGCTGAATACCAACACCCAACCACCCTCGAGTAACATGACCTGTTTTTACAATTTGTGCTAACACATTCTCCACCGTCGAGACCGGAATCGCAAAACCAATACCATCAAACCCCCCAGTACGTGAGAAAATCGCAGTATTAATCCCCACAAGCTGGCCACGAGAGTTCACCAAGGCCCCACCAGAATTTCCAGGGTTCACCGCCGCATCAGTTTGAATCAAGTTATCATAATTAGTAATCCGCAATCGTGTACGCCCTAGCGCACTGACAATACCCTGAGTAATTGTCTGTCCCACCCCATAAGGATTGCCAATTGCCAAAACAACATCGCCCACAGCAGAAGATTCTTTATTGACTTTAATGACCGGCAAATTTTTTAAATTAATTTTTAATATCGCAAGATCGACTTCAGGGTCAGTCCCTATGACTCTTGCCTTAGCCTTACGGCCATCATGCAAAGCAACATCAATTTTATCTGCATTACGAATCACATGATAATTGGTGATGATGTAGCCTGATTTATCCATAATAACACCCGACCCCAAGCTCATATTATCTGATTGCAATCCAGGCTGACGCGGTGAAAACGGCATTGCCTGTCGGCCATAGAATCCATGTAAATTGGCCAGCTTTTGACGAGTGTAAATACTGACAACAGCAGGAGCTGCCTGCGTAACGGCTGCTGAATATGAAATGATAGGTGCCTGTACAGGCGCAACACGCGCGGCCCAAGATGGCGCAAGATAAACTGATAATAAAAAACTAAAGAAGCTACTTAATCCAACTATCAAAAAAGAAAATAATAAACCACTTCTACTTTTATAAGACTGCATCATCATCCATACTCCTTTGCCATTATCTTCCTTATCTTATTCCAGAGGCACACAACCTTTCAAGGTATAACATAAGGAATACAGGGAATATCTTTAGAGTTTCAAACAGTTAAGAGGTATAGAGCAGAAAATATGGACGTACTTTACAGTATTCTTTAAAATATTTAACTAAACCTTACAAGGCAACTTAAAGCATCCTGATAATTTTCATAATTATTTAATAAACCCAATATAATCCATGTAAATTTATGCTATTTTTCATGACTTTTCATAACAATATTCGCTAACAATGTATTATTTAGATAAAAGAACCTAGCCTTATCAAAGGAAATATGTTATTTTGCCTGGCGGAGGTAGAAGTAACATGACACAAACTACACTACTGACAAATAATAATAAAGCATTGATGCTAACACCTGGCAGCAACCTTGATACATTTATCCATAATGTCAATCAAGTGCCAATGTTAAGTGCTGAGGAAGAGCTTGCACTCGCACAAGAATACCATAAGCACCAAAATATCGAAGCCGCACGCAGACTGGTAATGGCGCACTTGCGTTTCGTTGTTAAGATTGCTCGTAGCTATGCAGGCTATGGCCTTGCTCAAGCAGACCTTATTCAAGAGGGCAATATTGGCTTAATGAAAGCAGTAAAACGTTTCGACCCAAGCGTCGGCGTACGCTTAGTCTCCTTTGCGGTTCATTGGATTAAAGCTGAAATTCATGAGTTCATTATTCGCAACTGGCGCATCGTTAAAGTTGCAACCACCAAGGCACAGCGCAAACTCTTTTTTTCCTTGCGCTCACAAAAAAAACGCCTCGGCTGGTTTAATCAAGCAGAAGTTGAATCCGTTGCTGCTGATTTAGGTGTTCCCGCAAAAACCGTAATTGAGATGGAAGCACGCTTAAGCGCACATGATGCCGCGATTGCTCCTACAAGCTCGGAAGAAGAAGATGGAATAGCAGCAGCGCAACCCAGCTATCTTGAAGATACGAATGCTATGAATAACCCAGCGTTAGCGCTGGAGCATGATAACTGGCAATCTAGCCAAGAAAATAAGCTCTTACAGGCTATTTCAATTCTGGATGAACGCAGTCGCGACATCTTGCAACAGCGCTGGCTAAATGAAGAAAATAAAGCTACACTTCATGAACTAGCGGCGAAGTACCAAGTATCGGCTGAGCGTGTGCGCCAACTTGAGAAAAGCGCCTTAAAGAAACTACGCAAATCAATGACGGAATAACGCCTAGATGGCAGACGGATTTGTCAAATGGTTTAACAACGAAACTGGCTTTGGCTACATCACCCCTCAAGACGGAGGGGATGATATCTTCGTCCATCGTTCAGGATTTGACCCACAAGCACAGATACAAGCTTTAACAACTCACCAAAAAGTATCCTACTCTATTCACAAAGATACTTCAGGCACGCCTTATGCGGCAGACGTTATCTTGATTGAAGACAACAATGATACTAGCTAAAAAAAAAGCCTGCTATTACAGGCTTTTTATACGATATTAAGGCATTATTGAGCTTATTTGATTGTCGTCACATCGACACGACGGTTTTTAGCACGCCCTTCTAGTGTTTTATTCGTTGCGACTGGGTTTTCAGTGCCCAATGCCTGTGTAATTAGGCGATGGCTATTGATGCTTTTTTGAGTCACTAAGTAATCTTTCACACTCTCAGCCCGACGCTGCGATAAACCCTGATTATTATAATTTGGACTGCCGCTGCTGTCCGCATAACCTTTAATCATTGCAGAACTTTTTGGATTTGCGTTTAAAAACGCAGCAATACGGCTTAACTGGCAATCATATTTTGACGATACCATATCACTGGCTGAAGCAAAACTAATTGCGACCTCATTCACCGGTGCTGTACAAGGATTTACAGGCACAGCTGCCTTAGGTGCTAGCGGCGCAGCCTGTTCAGGCGTCGGCGCAGGGGCGATTTCATTTTGAGCAAAGCTCTCATCTGCACTAAATGCACTGCCATGCGGACCAAAACTAAACTGTATTCCCACGGCAGCAATCGTGTCATTGCGATGATACGTACCTAATTGATACTGACGGCGCACACCCACATCTAATGCAACATTTGGCATAAAGTCATATGTTAAACCCACACCATAGTCTAAGAAACTGTTTGAGCCTTTTAAGTTCTGGCGACCAATTCCAGCAAGCAAATAAGGCTGAAGAGGACTTTTTTCCATAAAGCGATACAAACCATCAATACGCATTTGGTTCATACTCGCAGAGTTACCCGTCACATCATCTTTATTACTTGCATGTGCATACGATAAGGCAACAGCGATATTATCAGTAATGTTATAACCCAAACTCAAATTTAGCACAGGCTCATTACTCACTTGGCGGTCTGAGTCAAACCAACCACTCCCTATACTGGGCGTCGCAAAAAACTGGCCACTTTGACTTACAGCAAAGCTTGCAAGTGGTAGTGCAAGCACTGCAACAGCAAGGCTACACGCAACCTTAGAGATCTTCATTGTCGTTTTCCTCATCATTATCATTATTTATCAACAGTGTCTAAAATTGGCTAAAACCAACATCAATTAATTCAATTGGTTTGCACTTTTTCATCATCATATTGGAATTTCGAAAATGAATAAAGACTTAATAAAGCATAAAGATAACAATAATGCTGATATTTGAGATCTAGTTAATATTTACCAGCAAGGGCGCAGAATTTAGCTAACGCTTTAATTTCAACCCTAGCTTAAAAACGATGAGTAAAACCAAGTCCCACAGCTATAGGCACGGTGCTCACTGCACTCTTACCAATATCTAACGCTGCGACGGTTAATGTGAGTGGCAGCTTTTTAACAGGTTGCAAACTGACCCCAGCAGAAACAGCATGACCGGTCCAATCTGCAAAAATATCCAACCAGTCTGTAATGCCTATACTCACATCAGCAAATACACCGACAGAGTTTTTATCTATATTAATATCCTCTTGGCTACGAAAACGACCATTACCAATACCCAATGAGATAGACAACTGACGTTCTGTGACTTGAAAATCTTTCGTTAACACAAGGTAATACGTCTTACTAAAATCTCGATCCAAACCACTTGCCAGCAGATTTTCCACACCCACGGCGATTGTCGACTGATACGGCAAGCGTCTGTGCAGCTTTAAGTCAACATGATGATCCTTAGCAAAGCCACCATCTGCAGGGTTAATGCTCGTTACCGCCATACTCACATCCAAGCCAATCACATGCTCAGGATCACCGATACCCAAACCAACAACCAACACGCCATTGACATTATCCTCACCCGAGGAATGGTTCGCTGCAGCAAAACCAAAGTACACATCCCCCCACTGAGCACCCACAGCCGTCGGTGCTAAAGGGCTTAACACATTTGGCAAAACTGCAATATGATCATAAGCATTTAAAGAAATGCTATGACGAGACACACTTTTTGAAACTTCCTGAGCTGTTTTTGCTGCATAAACAGAAGATAGCATACAGAATAAAAACGCAGCACACACAACTTGATAAACAGTTAAATAGACTTTTGGCATAACCGGCCTCATATACCCTTTAATCTAAGGACATACAAAACCTATGGCAAATTTTATGCCAAAAGCTAAAAATTTAAAACTAGTAAATACTCGCTAGTATGCATTTTTATGAATAAAACCATTTAAAATAGTTTTAAAAATGATTTTAATATCAAGCCATAATGACCAGTTTTCAATATAATCAATATCATGTTCAATACGCTTACCAAGGTCAGTATCACCACGCCAGCCATTCACTTGTGCCCACCCTGTAATCCCAGCTTTAACCAAATGCTTTTGCATATAATCTGGAATTTCATGTTTAAATTTCTTAATGAAAACAGGACGTTCAGGGCGTGGTCCAACGATAGACATATCCCCTTTGAGTACATTAATAAACTGTGGCAGCTCATCTAAACTGGTTTTACGCATAAGCGCACCAATTTTAGTCGCACGATTCTCACCTTGAGTCGCCCAAACAGCTCCGGTTTTACTTTCTGCACTCACCGGCATCGAACGAAACTTTAAAATATTAAAGCGCTTACCACTTAAAGTGACCCGCTCCTGCCTAAAGAAAATCGGCCCTTTTGAACTCAACTTCACCAATATCGCCAAGAGAAACATGATTGGACTGATCATCGTTAAAATAATCATCGCCAATACACGGTCTTCAATCGCTTTTAACAGACGATTAATCCCTTGCACAGGACTACTTTTAAGATTAAGCGTTGGTAAGCCAGCAATATTTTGTTGTGAGTGATTTAATAGACTAAAACAGAAAATATCCGGAACCAAGCGAATAGTGAGGGCATTATGGCGCATATCATATAAGAGTTCTTTCATTCTTTGATCAGCATGCAAAGGCAAAGCCAGCCAAACCTCGTCAACTGCATGATCAACTAACCATTGTTCCAAATTTTTAGGCGTTTTATAAACCCGGTGCCTGCGTATACTTTGGCCAACCTTCTGTTCATTATCATCTAAGAAGCCAATGACTCGATAACCCGTCCATAAACGTTGCTTTAAATTACGGACAATACGCTCCCCTAATGAACCAGCTCCGATTACTACCACACGGCGCAAATTATGCTCGTGCGAGCGCAGATAACGTAAAAAAATGACCAATAACAATCGAAAAGCTAATAATAAAATAACGCCAATCACCGCCCAAGATAGCAAAAATCCTCGTGAATACATTCCAGTACGATGAGTAAAGAACGCAATTAGAACCAAGTAACAAATAACCAAGCCCCAAGCGCACAATACACGGCGAAATACCGTACCAATGGTTTGACCACGTAATGGAGCATACACACGGCATAATGGGAAAACGATTGCCGCTAAAATTACACCCAATAAAATTGCTTCGATACTGTCCATATTTGTGTCATAACTCAAGCTTCCCAACTCAAACCAGTGACCAAGAAATCCACTGCTAGCGACCAACACTAACTCAACTAAGCACACTAAAATAAAAAATAAACTACTATGCTCTTTTAGCATTCCACGTCTCATAGTTCTCCTCTAAACAAGTTGTATAAAATTAATAACTCCAGATTATGCCTGTAAAATATGTCTAAGCCGGCAATGTATAGTTTGCTATTATACATTTATTAATAAAAATTAACATTAAAGCTAGGTGAAACTTTTAGTAAAATTTCAGTAGAAAAGCACTAATATTGTTTAAAATCCTTTAAATAAGGCTAAAACTCAGGTGTACTGCAACACCATTCTAAGTTATATTAGCCAAGATTATTATTGTTATTTTGATCAGAATTAAGGCAATCCGTTGATTTATCCAGTTATTTTATCAGGTGGTAGTGGATCACGACTTTGGCCACTCTCACGCGCACTTTACCCAAAACAACTGTTGCCTATAGCAACAGAACGCACAATGTTGCAAGACACCGTCAGTCGCCTAACAGAAAAAACGCTGTTTGCCTCACCGACAATCATTTGCAATCATGAGCACCGCTTTATTGTCGCCGAGCAACTACGTGAGCAACATATTGCCAACAGCAAAGTCATTTTAGAACCCTGTGGACGTAATACGGCACCTGCTGCTGTCATTGCTGCCCTCAGCGTGCTTGAAACTGATCCAGAAGGCGATGTACTACTACTACCCTCAGATCATCTTATAGAAAAACAAGAGCATTTTATTCAAGCCATTCAAACAGCTCAACAAGCCGCTGAAGATGAACAATTAGTCACTTTTGGCATTAAACCCTCACACCCTGAAACAGGCTATGGCTATATTCAAGCAGGCCAGGCATTAAATCAGTCTCAGCATGCCTTTAAAGCCAGTCGCTTTGTCGAGAAGCCAGATATTAAAACAGCTGAAAAATATCTAGCCTCAGGTGATTATAGCTGGAATAGTGGCATATTCTTTTTTAAGGCAAAAACCTTAATCAATATCGCCAAAGACCTGATTCCTCACACCTTAACGCAATGTGAGCTCGCCTTAAACAACAGCACAAAAGACCTAGACTTTTATCGCCTCAATGAAAAAGAGTTTGCACAATGTGAAGATGTTTCCATAGATTATGCCATTATGGAAAAAGCTACAAATACAGTCGTTATTCCTGTTGACCTGGGCTGGTCAGATGTTGGCTCTTGGAGCGCACTATGGCAGGTGAGTCAAAAAGACTCTCAAGGCAACTATATTCAGGGAGATATCATCAATCAAGGGTCTAAAAACTGCTATTTACGCTCAGATGGCCCACTTGTCGCCAGTGTAGGCATTAATAATCTTATCGTTGTCGCCACAGAAGATGCCGTACTGATCGCTGATAAAGA
Source organism: Piscirickettsiaceae bacterium NZ-RLO1 (assembly GCA_001644975.1). GTDB lineage: Bacteria > Pseudomonadota > Gammaproteobacteria > Piscirickettsiales > Piscirickettsiaceae > Piscirickettsia. The sequence goes on along the minus strand of LVCQ01000017.1, from coordinate 16,044 downwards.
TGACACACAAAATGTCAAAAAAATTGTTGAACAATTAAAACAAGATAAGCGCTATGAACATCGTCATCACACGAAAATTTACCGCCCCTGGGGCTGGGTCCAAAGCTTAGATCAAGGTTTCGGTTTTGAGATTAAACGCCTCAGTATTAAACCAGGGCAAACATTATCTAAACAGCGCCATATGCACCGTAGTGAGCATTGGGTTGTACTAGCGGGCACCGCAAAGATCACCAAAGGATCTGAACAAGCTATTTTGCTCGAGCCCAATCAATCTGCGTATATTCCTATTGGTGAGATTCACCAGCTCGAAAATCCTGGAAAAATTGACTTGGAAATTATCGAAGTAAGATCCGGCAGCTACTTAAATGAGGATGATATCGAAAGATTCTACTAAAATTATAACAAATCAAAAAAATTACAAAGAGGGCTTATATTTAAGCCTCTTTTTATCGCTCTATTATCCTTACAAACTTTATTAATCCTAAAGATACTAGCCTAATATCGAATCAAAGTAATGCTTTAAGCCATCTGAAAATTTCATCTTGGCTATAAAATTTAATAATTCATCTGCATGGTTAATACTTGCGATAGAATGCTTAATATCACCTGATCTTTCAGAAAAATAAGAGCAATTTAATTTATTTCCTGTTATTTTTTCAATATTATTTACTAGTTGATTTAAGCTTGTAGCACACCCTGTAGCAATATTACACACGCCATACGGAGTATTTTGTAATGCCAACATATTAGCTCGCGCAACATCGGTAACATAAATAAAATCCCGACTTTGCTCACCATCACCATAAATACTAATGGGCTGATCATTTGCAGCAGCGGTCATAAATTTAGAAATAACTCCAGCATACTGCGAAGATGGGTCTTGCTTTGGTCCAAAGACATTAAAATAGCGAAGTCCTGTGCTCGTGATATTAAATAATTTATGATATAAAGCTGCATAACGCTCTTTATTGGCTTTTTCCAGCGCATAAAAAGAATTTATCTCTGCAGGCAAAGCCTGAGTATCATCACAAGGCAATTGCTCAGCACTACCATAAACTGCAGCACTAGATGCATAAGCAACATGTATTTTACCATCAGTCCGACGCACCGCTTCTAATACATTGATAAACCCCTTAGTATTTACATCAAGAGACTCTAAAGGATTATCTATTGAGCGCGGCACAGAGACCTGTGCAGCCAAATGTAACACCGCAGAAACACCTTGCAGCCCTTGAAGCACAGCATCATAATCTCTAACATCTGCTGTTATAATTTCTAAATTTGATTGATCAGCAGGTAAATTACTTAGTTTCCCTGTTGATAAGTTGTCTAACACACGTACCCTATAGCCCTGAGCTAATAGCAATTCAACAGTATGAGAACCGATAAAGCCTGCACCGCCAGTTACAAGAATCATGATGTAGTACCTTTATCTATAAACTCTAACCATCGACCATTAATATAATTACTAAACTTATCTTTAAATAACTGCTCAGAAAATAATTCAGCATTTTTTCGACATGCTTCAGGTTCAAATTTAGACTCATTTTTCTCAAATATAGTTACTGCACTAATAATAGATTCCACAGATTGATTATCAAAAAATATACCAGTAGGCTTTTCACTCTCACCATAGCCCTGTATTGTTTCTAAAACACCACCTTTCTTGTAAGCAATGACAGGAGTACCGCAAGCTTGGGCCTCAACAGGAATAATACCAAAATCCTCTTCAGCCGCAAAAACAAAAGCTTTTGCCCTTTGCATATAACTTTTTAAAACTGCAAACTTTTGATACCCCAATAGCTGCACATTACTACCAGCTTTTGCAGCGATTTTTTTAAAGTCTGGACCATCACCTAATACTATTAACTTTTGATTTGGCATTTTTGAAAATGCCTCAACAATTAAATCTATTTTTTTATAAGGAACCATTCGAGAACAAGTCAAATAAAAATTTTCTTTCTTTTTAACACATTCAAAAGCATTAACAGAAACAGGTGGATAAATAGTTATAGACTGTCGACGATATACTTTATTAACCCTTCTACCAATATAATCAGAATTAGCAATAAAATAGTCCACACCAAAAGATGAGCGAAGATCCCATAAGCGCATTTTGTGTAGCATCCATTTTGCGAGCCAGCCCTTCAAGCCTTTGATTAAACCAGACTCCTTTAAATACTGGTGCTGCAAATCCCAAGCATAACGCATTGGTGAATGAATATAGCTAATATGTAATTGATCCGGACCAGTAATCACACCTTTTGCAACTGCATGAGAACTAGAAATGATCACATCATAATTTGACAAGTCCAATTGTTCAATTGCAAGCGGCATTAATGGTAAATATCCTCGATATTTTTTTTTAGCTCTTGGCAACTTTTGAATAAACGTTGTAACAGGTTTTTTATTTTTTAAAAACCCTCTATCTTCAACAAAATCTACAACAGAAAAAATATCAACATCTGGAAAACACTCAATCATTTTTTCAATAACGCGCTCAGCACCCGCATAAGTCACCAACCAATCACAAACTAAAGCAATTTTCATTCACTACACCTTGACTCAATTATTTCTTGCAATACATGGTTCACCTTTAATGCAACTTTTTCCCAGCTAAATAATTTTGCTCGCTCTAATCCTCTTTGTATGCATTGGTTATATAAAATCTTAGAGGCCATGAGGTTATCTATATGCTGCGATAATTCACTGCTAGAGCCCGGATCAAATAAGAGTCCAGCATCTCCAACAACTTCTGGTAATGATGCACTATTCGACGAAATAACTGGTGTTCCACATGCCATAGCTTCTAATGCGGGCAAACCAAACCCTTCATAAAGAGAGGGGATAATTAAAGCTTTAGCTCCACGGTATATATTTGGTAATTTTTCTTCCTCAATAAAACCCAAAAAATCTACATGCTCTACTATATTTAATTTTAAAATTTTATCAGCTATTTCTGTATCTTTTTTACCAGACAACAACAACTTAGTACTCGTATATGCTTTAGACCGTGCAAAACCTTCAAGTAATACATCAATATTTTTATGTGCTTTTCTATTACCAATATACAATAAATAATCAGAATTTTCCTGAAAGCACTCACCTTCTGGCGAAAAATGTGAATCTACCCCATTACCAACAACAATCACTTTAGATTCATCATGCAGAGCTGCCCACTCTAAAATATCAGCTTTTGCATGTTCAGATACTGTCAATACTTTTTCTGCACGATAAATTGCAGGTTTTATAATTTTTGCATAGTATTGTTTTTTTAATAATCCTGCTTCACCCTCTACTTTCAAATGCATTAAATCATGCACAGTAAAAATAAAAGGTTGTTTTGTCATTAATGGTGGATTAAATCCTGGACTAAAAAATAACTGTGGCTGTCTTTTTTTTATTTCATAAGATAAATAAAAAGGATCAAAAGGTGAAGTAGGTGAACCAGACAACTTTCTACTATCACACCTCACGTCTAATCTAGAGAAGATTTCTTTAGAAAAACGCCCAATCCCATGATGGCCTACCCAACGAGAGTCAAATAATATCATTTAATTAACTCTTTTTTTGAATAATGAAACAAAGCTGAAACCATAAACCAATATATAAACTGAATTGGCATTAAAATATATGCCCCATCAATAAACATTGCAAAAATATATGAAATAACCCCTATTCTTGCAAACCAAGCTCGATCAGTTAACACCTGATTCCAAGTTGATATGACAGGATATAAATAAACAACTACAAATAACAAAAGACCAAATGCCCCAAATGTTTTCAACATTCCAGGATAAACCATCTCTCTAAGCGCAAAATCATTTCCGAAGGAAAAAATATCTGAGAAAGATAAACTTGTAATTTGATCAAGCCTACCACCAAGTTGGTAATTGAAAACAAAATCCCCGAAACCATATGAAAATACTATTAAAAGGATAATAAACATTATAAAAAAGAATATTACCAAATAAATTCCTTTCTTCCGCTTGATCATTAACAGCGTTTCAACAATGAACATCATGAACCAGGCAGTTCTAGAAAAAGAGAGAAATACACACAGTCGATATAGCCATATAGATTTCTTACTCCCTATCAATGAAAAAGCAACCAAAGGAAACCACATTAATACAGCAATACCAAAGATATTACCATTAGAATAAGATGACATAAATTTAACGATAAACCCTCGGTTATTATCTTTATCAAAGATAATTCCAGGATCTGCTCCAGTGACGGTAAGATATGGCACTTGTATATTAAAGTGAATAGAATTTAATAAAATAAATTGGATAATTCCAAACAAACAAACAAAATAAAAAGAATAAATCAATACTTTTTCAAAAATATTTTCATTTACTCTGATTAAGTATGACAATAGTACTAATGTCGAAAGCGGCACAATAAAAGAACTAGCAACCCAGATAAATATATTCTGAATCGATGTTTGGCTAAAAGTTAAAGAAGTGGCAGTAAACAAAAAAAATGAACATAATAAAAATAAAATCACTAATTTTCTTCTGTCTATAACTAAGCGCTTTTGCATACAGACAAAAGGAAACAAAATCAACAAAGCAATAGGAATTATTAAATATCCTATGGTTAAAGGAACTTTCCCCATATAAATTCCTGCTTTAGGTAACATTAGGTTGAACACCATAAGTGCTATCATAGCAACCTGCAAAATTCCCAATCCCAGTCTAATTTTCATTTTAATGTTCTAAGCCTTTATCAAGTATAATAACATGCCATAGATGCGCCCAAATGCAGACCCTAAATAAAAACCTGCCTTTTTAGGCTTCATTAAATTCAATAACGCTCCACCTAGGGGCCTTATAATCAAATTACACTTATACAAAATAGAGTATTTATATTTTGCCACAACATGCCCTAGCCCAACACCGTAACTAAATGCCTTATATATTGCGACACGATTGTAGGCTTGTCCCACTTGAGGGTGATTAACCCATAACCCTGGCTCATAGTGTATGTTCTTATTTGCTACTAGCGACCTTAATAGATAATCAGTCTCTTCTCCAGAGCCATATACAGTATTCGCACCAACTCCAAGCATCTCATCATAAGCACCTACATCATCAATGAGGCGTTTTCTCACAAAAAATGATACAGACATCGCTAGTTTAAAAACATTATTTTTATCCAACTGTGTAGGGTGATTTGGCCATCTCAAGCCTACATTTACCCCATGGCTATCAATAACTTTTACGCTTAAACCATCCCAGTTGAGTTTTACCCGAAACTTCTCCTTTATTTTTTCTAAAAGGTAATTATCACCATACCAACAATCATCATCAGGAAATGCGACTATATCCCCACTTGCTTGCGCCAAACCAACGTTTCTTGCTCTTGATAAACCAGGCTTCTCAACCTTAACATGATGAATATTCATCTGTAGCTGGTGCTTTGCTAAAATTAAGCTCAGCCTATCATCTAAGTTTTGATCAACAACAATCACTTCAAAATTTTGATAAGATTGCTCTTTCAATGAAGTGAGCATTTGATCAACTTCACTGACTCGTGAGATTGTTGCTAATATTAAAGAAAACTGCATTTTATAGAATACTCCAAACCTTTAAACCAACTCAATGTCTCGTATACAGCATTTTGTAAACAAACTGATAAACCCTCTCTGAATTAAGGTCATCGTTATAAGCATTAAAAAGTTCTCTTACATATTTCCTATTCTCTGCATATTTTTTTGGATCACAAAGAGACTCTGATAAAAAAACTAGCACTTCACTCCATTTATGAGCAATAGGACCCGCTGCAATTTTTTCGTAGTCATGATACATTTCACGACTAGACGCAAGGTATTCATCTAAATCAGGAGCAAATTGAATAATCGGACGATCTGTCAATAAATAATCATATATCAAACTAGAGTAGTCTGAAATCAATATTTCTGCTTGTTGTAAGTCTAACTGTATATCTGCTTCAGTAGACAATGATATATGGCTATACATGGATAAGTCTGTTACTTTTCCAGATATTGCAGGGTGTAACCTAATACGTAGTTCTTTGCCTATCGATACTAAAAAGTCATTTATTTCTGCTAACTCTTGTGCTGAGGGTATTGTAATCACAGAACCGGTCAACTCACCCTCTCTAAATGTTGGAGCATAAAGAATAACTTGTTTTCTACTATTGTTAATAACAGCCCTTTTATTAGAGAGAACATCATTTCGAGGGTAACCAAGCACCGGGCACTTATCCTGCCTCATCCTAAAAGCTCCGGAAAATATCCTCGAAATATATTGCGATGGCGAAATTATTAAAGAAAATTTAATCTTTAAAAATGGAAATATCATGGTTTTCACTTTATGTAAAATACTATCACGATCATAGACCATCTTATCATCATATACTATTTTTTTTAGCGGGGTTCCATGCCATAGCTGTACAACATAATGACGGGAAGTCAGAACAGCTGCAAATATATCATCTTTTGAACATGTAATAAATGCTGCTTGCGACCTCATTACTAACCAAATACCCTGCATAGACAAATGATAATATGCTCTTTTGCCTTGCCCTTTTAAAAATTCAACAACGCGCTTATTTTTACTAATCCAAATGCAATCAATTTCTTTTTTATTAGCACAAATATATTCAAATAAATATTTAGAGTTATCTGCATAAGAATTACCAAACCATGCACCAAAAACCCACAAATTATCTTTTTTTGGAATAAAAAATGATATAAGATATAGTATATTCATCAATGGGAATATAAATAATTTTACGATATATCTCATATTAAACTCAACCTTCTACTAATAAATAAAATATCTTTTTTACGAATTGCAGCCACCCAGCCTAAAGATAAACTAAGAGCAACTAACCAACCTCCTAAGCTAAAATAAAAAGCAAATACAGAAGCGATTAAAGCAGTTAATACAAGCAATGTATCTGCTTTTAAGTAAATCGATTTAACTCTATATAAAGAGAACATAAAGTAGCCAAAATTCAAAAAAATCAAAGTTATTAACGCTGCAACTAACCCACCATATAAAAAATACCTGGGAATCAAAATAATACTTAAAAGTACATTAACAAGCAAAGCCCCACCAACCAGCAAGCACCTTAACCGTTGCGCATCAAATACCGTGACCAATAACCCATAAGTAGAGCCTATATAGCGGAAAGTAATTAACAAAGAAAACAATGGCAAATAATTAGCTAACTCTATGTATGAATTACCATATAAAAGCACTGTTATAAAGTTTGGAAAAAGCACACAAATAGAAACACCAGCTAAGCTAATCAATGAAAAGTAGTGGGTTGTCTGAGACTGATACTCAATCAACTTCTTTATATTATTTTTTATATTAATTGCTTTAGGTAGATACACACTATTAAATACATCAACAATAAATAGAGATGCAACCAAGATACGCACGCCTGCCTGATATAAACCAACAGCTCTAGTGCCAAGAAAATGATTTATGAATAAAGTATCCATCTGAAAATATGCCATACTAAAAAAAACTAAAATCCCATATGACAAGCTTTTTTTAAAGTACTGCCAAGAACCCTTAGTTCTTAACGCCAAAAGCTGAACAGCAGGATAATGTTTTTTTATTAAAAAAATACAAATTAAAAATGGGACTAATCTAGCCAAGGCAAATACAGCAGCAACATCGATTAGTGTTCGATACCCAAATAATAAAGCCAGACCAATAATTATAACAAAGCTGATATTATAAATTAACATCACCACAGAAACGATCTTGAACTTTTCTTCTGCTTGTGAAGGATATAAGAAATAATTAGCATATGAGTTTAACGTTATACTAACTAATAATAAAAAATAAAGCATATTAAAATTGCTACTTTTATCATAAAAGCATAATATTAACCAAGAAAAAATATATACTAAAAAAGTAATTATATGTTTCACAGTTAAGCTTTTTTGTATAATATCTGTCGCTTTTTTCTTGTTCTCACTAATATCTTTAACAACTTGTAGATTAAAGCCATAATCCAAAACAACTTGAACAATCGCTATCATTGCAAAGCAATAAGTAAACTGGCCAAAGGCCTCAACACCCCAAACACGTGCTAATATAAAAAATATAACTGCTGTAGAAGCCAACTTCACAAAATTAGAAATAAGCATATATAAAAGATTTTTAATCATTTTTAAAAAATTCTACTTGCTAAGTTATTAAGAAAGTGCAAACTCTAATGCTTTTATTTTCGCTTTTAAATCAGTAGTAGAAATATCTTTTGTTCGAGGAAGGTATACCACTTCACACAAATCTTTACAAAAATCAAAACGCCCTTTCCAATCATCTCCCATCACCAAAGTATTTGCTTCGTGTCTAATAAGATATTCTCGTTTAAGCTCTAAACTTTCTTCATAAAATACATCATCTACAAACTTATTGGCTAAAACTATGGAAAGCCTTTGCTCTTGTGGAGTAATAGGGTAACATTGTTTTTTATTATAATTTAAAGCATCTGATGATACTCCAACAATTAATTTATCCCCCAATGCACGTGCACGCTCAAGAATTCTTAAATGTCCATAATGAAATAAATCAAATGTGCCAAATGTAACAACAACTTTCACTCTAACCACCTATTATATTTTAAATATCTTTAATTTTCTCATTAATTAGTAATTCCAAAGCACCCTGTAAACTATATACAGGCCGCCAATGCAGTTCATTTTTAATTTTCTTATTATCAATCGCATAACGCCAATCATGCCCAGCACGATCCGTTACATAAGTAATTAACTCTTGATAAGAGTTAGCATTTTTGCGCGGCTGTTTCTTATCTAAGATTTGGCAAACCTGCTTAACAAGCGTGAGATTATCAACTTCATTATTCGCACCAATATTATACACTTCACCCAATCGCCCATTATGAAGAATCTTATCAATCGCAGAGCAATGATCTTCTACATAAAGCCAATCACGAATATTAGAACCATTACCATAAATTGGAATTTTTTTCTCAGCTAAACATGAGTGAATCACTGTTGGAATTAACTTCTCACTGTGCTGATAAGGGCCATAGTTATTTGAGCAGTTTGATGTCGTCACCGGCAAACCATAAGTATGGAAATATGCCCGCACTAAATGATCAGATCCTGCCTTAGATGCTGAGTAAGGTGAATTAGGTGCATAAGCGGTTGTTTCAGTAAAAGCGGGGGCATCCTTAGATAAAGTCCCATATACTTCGTCTGTTGACACATGATGAAAGCGACATTCAGCCTTATTCAACCATTGTTTTTCTTCTAACCAAAACTGACGCGCAGCGTCTAATAAATTAAAAGTCCCATTAATATTAGTTTCTATAAATAATTTTGGATTTTTAATTGAATTATCAACATGAGATTCAGCTGCAAAATGTACAATCGTATCTATATTATGCTCATGCAATAATTGATCAACAAAAAGACGGTCGCAAATATCACCCTGTACAAAAATATGACGAGATTCATCTGGCAAATTTTTTAAATTTTTTAAACTACCAGCATAAGTCAATTTATCTACATTTATAATATTTACATAATTATATGTTTTCAGTATATAACGTACAAAATTACAGCCAACAAAGCCTGCACCACCTGTCACTAAAAGCTGTTTCATACTTCAGCCTCAACAAGAGACTTTAAGTAAGTTCCATAGGTTGTGTTCGTTAGTTCTTTTGCTAATTTCAATAGTTTATTACTATTTATATAACCCATACGCCAGGCCATCTCTTCTGGACAAGCAATCTTTAAGCCCTGTCGACGTTCTAAAATGGCGATATAATCCGAAGCTTCTAATAAAGAATCATGAGTACCAGTGTCTAACCAAGCAAAACCTCGGCATAATTGAATCACTTGTAATTTTCCTTGCGCTAAATAAGCTTTTAGAACATCTGTTATTTCTAACTCACCGCGTTTAGAAGGCTTAAGTGCTTTAGCAATATGAATCACTTCATTGTCAAAAAAATAAATTCCTGGAATAGCAGAATTAGATTTAGGTTTCTTAGGTTTTTCTTCGATGCTTTCTATTTTACCCGACTGATCCAGTGTAACTACACCATAACGCTGAGGATCATTTACAGTATAACCAAATACCACACTACCATTTATTTGATTCATTGCCTGTGTGAAAAAATTTTGCAAACCCTGGCCATAAAAAATATTATCACCCAAAATCAAACACACTTTATCATTGCCAATAAATTCTTCACCAAGAATAAAAGCTTGTGCCAAACCTTCTGGTTTTGACTGTTTCATATAAGATAAAGAAATGCCCCATTTTGAACCATCTCCTAGTAATTTTTTAAACTGAGGTAAATCATGAGGCGTACTAATTATTAAAATTTCGGTAATACCCGCTAACATTAACGTAGTCAGTGGGTAATAAATCATCGGCTTATCATAAATAGGCAACAGCTGCTTACTCACTACTTGAGTAACTGGATGCAAACGTGTTCCTGAGCCTCCTGCTAAGATAATGCCTTTCATAAATATTTATCCTTTTAAACTTAATTTAGCTTGCTCCGCAAGCTCTGGATGCTTCAGTGCATAAGCAATCGTCGCCTCTAAAAAACCGGCTTTAGAGCCACAATCATAACGCTTACCTGTAAATTCATAGGCTAAAATTGATTGCTCAGCCAGCAGTGCAGCAATTGCGTCAGTGAGTTGAATTTCACCTCCTGCGCCCTTCTGCGTTCTCTCTAAATATGAAAAAATCCTATGATCTAAAATATAGCGGCCCACCACTGCTAAATTCGATGGGGCTTCTTCTTGTGTTGGTTTTTCTATAATCGCCTGAATATGCTGCTGATGATCTGTTGCAACGACACCATACTGATCTACCTCTGTCATCGCAACAGGCTGCACAGCTAAAACATTAGCTGCTTGTTGATAAGCTTCTAGCATTTGTGCTAAACATGGCTGTACCCCACCATCGATAAGATCATCAGCAAGCAGCACTGCAAACGGTTCTTCGCCAACCAATGGCTTAGCGCATAATACTGCATGGCCTAAACCTAAAGGCTCCGATTGACGAATATAAGAAACACTCACACCCGCTGGCAAAATATTTTTTACAGTATGAAGCAACTTATCTTTACCTGCGTGCTCTAAACGACTTTCTAACTCAAAGCTTTTATCAAAGTGATCTTCTATCGCTCGTTTATTAGAACTCGTTACAAAAATAATTTCTGTAATTCCTGCGGCCACAGCTTCCTCAACTGCGTATTGAATTAATGGCTTATCAACCACAGGAAGCATTTCTTTAGGCGTGGCTTTCGTTGCGGGCAAAAACCGTGTGCCTAAACCTGCAACAGGTAATACCGCTTTTCGAATTACTTTCATTTTAATTTTTCCTTGCTTCATAACGATAAGCATATTTATATTTATTGCTTAATGTTGTCGTCGCCAGCTGCATATTATTAAAGATAAACCCTGCTAGTTTCACTCCTGCTTTTTCAAAACGATTAATGGTTAACTCAATTTCTTTATCATCGTGCATGGTATCGGCAAATACGACGATACTCGTTCCAGCATATTGTGCCACCAGGCTAGCGTCAGTAATTGCTAAAATAGGCGCTGTATCAATAATTACCGCATCATAATTTGAAGACAGCTGTTCAAGCACTTCACCTAATTTATTACCCATCAATAACTCCGCATGCTTCACAATTAAAGCACCGGTAGGCATCATATCTAAATTATCAATATGTGTTCTATGAACAGCTTGATCAAGCGTTAATTTACCTTCTAATACGTCAATAAGACCGTGCTCACGTGATAAGCCAAAATAATCATGCATCGAACCACGACGCAAATCCCCATCAATAACAAGTACACGCTGGCCTGTTTCACTTAGAACATGCGCCAAATTAACAGACACAAATGTTTTACCAACATTCGGACAAGGCCCTGAGATATTAATAATATTATTTTTTGCTGCAGCAAGCTCAAAAGTTAAGTTTGTCCGTAAACTTCGTAAAGCTTCTACTGTCATATCCATAGGGTCTAACTCAGATAGCAGCTTTAATTGCATCACCTTATTTTTCTGAAAGTCTTTAACTTGCTGGCGCTGGGCTGGACTCGTCAATAATGTACCCAAAACCGATAAACCATGACGGCTTTCAATGACATCTGGATCTTCAATACCTTGGAACAACGCCTTACGAATAAACACATAAATCATACTTAAAAAGAAGCCAATAAAAGTGACTAAAATAATAATTAATAACGTAGGTTTATTCGAGGTTTTATAAGGTATATTCGCATAATCAATGACTGACAAATCACCAACAGTCCCTGCTTTTAATAATTCGAATTGCTGAACTTTTTGCATTAAACTCGTATAAATTGTATTTTGCACTTTCACATTGCGAATTAAATTAACCGCAACTTGGTCCGCCTGTGGCAAACTTTTTAAACGAACATTTAATGACTTTAATTGTTCTGTTAAAGCTACAATACTGGTATTAACCTCCTCAACCTGAACACTGCGCTCAGTAAATTGCTGCAGTAACTGCGCTTTCTGTACTTTTAAGTCATAAATTTTTGACTCTAAGTCAGTAACACTTTGCATCATCAACTTAGTCTCAGCATCTAACGATATATTACCAGACTGACTGCGATAATCATTTAGTGCTTTTTCTGCCTGATAAACTGATTGCTGCACTGAAGGAATACGCTGTTTTAAAAATTCCAGTGTTTTTGCTGCTTGTTCAGATTTGCGGTAAATATCCTGGCGAACTGCCTGATCAGCGATTGCGTCTAAAATTTCTGCTGTTTTTTCAGGGCTATATCCAGTATAGCCAAGATTAATTAACGGCGTATTCTTATCAGTCAAACTAACAGACAACTTTGAAGATATAGCTTGTAAAGCGTCCATCATATGAAGCTCTTTCAACTTAAACTGCACACCTACAGGAGACTTTAAGCTATTTACAAGCAAATAAACGCGGGTAAAACTATTAATTTCTTTCACAAATGGCTTACCAACAGAGCCCACCCCTAACTTATCACCCTGAGGCCCATATAGTTGATAGCGCCCCTGTCCCACATTCACTAACGTAAATTTTTTTGCTTTCAATGGTGTAGATACTTCAAACTGCCCTATCTCTATACTTTCACCGCCCCAAGCAAAGCTAGAAAGCCATGCTAATGGGCTTGCATACTCATTAGCATAATTTTCAGCATCATAACGGTGAGCCAATCCTTTACCAATAATAGGGAAATAACCAGGCTCTGCAATAACATCTAAATGTAGCGATTTAACCACAGGCTCTAATACACTGCGCGATTGAATTAAGCTAATTTCCGTCTGTGCCTTGGCAGCTGCTTGATCACCGCCCAAAATAGAAGGCAATTCCCCGCCAATAACACTTGATAAACTTGCGCTAGAGCTATTTAAATCACTATTTAGCAATATGTTCGTATCATAAGTAGGAACACGAAATGAACAATACAATGCAGCAACAATAAAAAATACAAATGTTGTTACTAGAATTGTTTTTTTCTTATCCAAGAGTGTTGCGATTAATTGCTTGATATCAATCGCATCGACATCAAGCATTTTATCAGTTTGAGGTTGTTGAGACTGTGTCGCCATAACTAAATGCTCCACCTTAATTTGTTAAGAATTTAATGCTAGTTGCAGTATTTAATGTTGGTAAAATCTGATTTAATACCGCATTAAAGTTAGCAATCTTAGAGTTAGAAATAAATACAACATCTTGCGGCTTTAATGCAAAGCGGCTAGCTAGAATTAACGCATCAGCAGAATGTGCATCTAACAAATAAATCTGAGGATTATTTTGATAATTACGAATCACATAAGTATAAGCCGGATTTGACAACATATTAGGTCCTGCCGCATTACCCAAGGCCTGTTGTAACGTCATTTTACCATCGACCATATTAAATGGCCCTGGTTTATTCACCGCACCTAAGACAAAAATTCGTGATTGATTGTTATTAGGTACATTAATCACATCACCATTTTTCAAAATCCAATTTTCCGAAGAGCCTGTTGGAGAGCGCAATGTATTTAAGTTTACATACACTGTTTTACCACCACGAGTAACAGCCACTTTTTGCACATCTGCACATAATGCCACACTGCCTTGCGCATCAGTATTATTACCACAGCTAATAGGGCCGCCCGCCTTAGTCACCGCATTTAAAACCGTCAACGGCACATTGGTTACTGGGACGACACTGGGCGATTGCACCGCCCCAATAATATTAATATTTTGGCTGTTAAATGCCATCACAACGACATTAACTTGCGGCTTTTTAACATATGCAGCCAGTTTTTTAGTTAAAATAGCACGCACTTGATCAGTCGTTTTCCCTACAACCTTCACCGAACCAATATATGGATAATAAATATTGCCTTGCTGATCAACAGTAAAACCGACATCATAAATACTTGCCGCACTTTGTGTGCTCGCAGGATTATTTAATTCAGGATGATTCCAAACAATAATACGTAGCACATCCTGGGAGCCAATAATATACTGATAACCCGTGCGCTTTGCAGTAAAGCCTACAGGCTTTTTATAGTTCGCTCGAGTATCACTTAATTGTGCTTTTAGTGCTCGTATTTCTTGTTGAATTAACTGGACATCAATTATTTGCACATGTGGTTGCATCACCCTACCCTGCCCATTAAGCTCCGAGCTCAAGCTACTTTGATCCATATGCATTCCTGGCGCAGAGCAAGCAGATAATAGCGCAGTCAATGGCAGTGCAAACAACAATTTTTTCATTACAACTCTCTACAAATATCAATTTTCAATTTTAACAAACTCATTTTTTTACCAAAATTTACCTATCCAATCTTGTAAACAAATCTCTACATGATTAACCATTTTAATAAAAGCCTCTCGAGGTTCTTGATAGGGGTCACTAATATCTTCATTGCGCCACCTGCCCAAACGATGAATTTTTCCTCGACTAAAAGGAAACTCTTGCTCAATATGCTTTTTGTGGCCATTTTCCATAACAAGGACTAAATCAAACTTTTTGATCAGTTCAGCGGTGAGCTGACGTGCCCTATGAGTCTGAATATCAACTCCTTTCTCACTCATAAGCTCTAAGGAAAACGGATCTGCAGCATTGCCAACTAAGGCAGCAATACCTGCCGACTCTACAATTGTATTAACAATTTTCTTCTCATTAAAAAAGGCCTGCAGCATACCCTCTGCAACTGGACTGCGGCAAATATTGCCCACACACACCATCAATATCTTATTAAACATAGAAAACAATAACCAAAAAAATGAAGGAAAAATCCACATAATAATATGAATAAATATAAAAATCAAGTTAAAGCACTTTAACAAAAATACTTCGTTTGATTAAAAATCAATTGATTAGAAAATATAGCCATCATAACACCAAGCATTATTGCTGCTAACACATCACTTAAATAGTGCATATTTAAAGCGATTAATGATATTCCAACACAACAAGACAAAACAGCGACCAAACCTTTTAGCATTCTATTATGCCTTATCCAAATAACGGCCAAATAAGAAATTATTGCAGTTGTATGTCCTGAAGGAAAAGAGTAGTACTTCATCCCGTCATGAAAAAAATTAAAACCATACAAATGCTCAGAAAAATAAACCCCCGGCGTATAACGACCAAAAAAGTACTTCATCCCCACCTTTAAGCCCATAGCACAATATTGACTTACTGCTGCCACAATCAAGGTTTTTTCCCAAGTTTTCAATGGCCTAACCATAGACAGAAAAGCTAAAATAACCAGCGATACACCAGAAAATAAATAAAATACAATTGGAATTTTAATAGATAAATTAAAGAATAAGTTTGCTAAAACATGTTGGTTTATCCATGTAGCCAAATTACGATCAACGTAAAAATAGCTAACAATAATCAACAATATCATTATCAAACAAAATAATAATGATTTTAATAATAGCTTAAAAGATGTCATATAAAACCATAACTCTAGGAAAAAAAAGCTGTATAGGCTCATATAATAACACCTTTGTCTTAGATTAAGATTAAAGAAAAAAATC
>LVCQ01000016.1 GCA_001644975.1 Piscirickettsiaceae bacterium NZ-RLO1 | reverse complement strand
AATTAGCCCCGCCTGTGGCTACCTTAATTAAAGACTTTACCATGTGTAATGGTGATGTGGCTATTGCTGAACCGGAAGGCAGTGAATGTGATTTGTAATATAATCTTTTTAAATAAATATAGCATTAAATATAGTGGTGGCTTTAAAAAGATGTAATCTTCGTTTAAAACCACTACTTTCTATTTTACTCTTGCTTCTAACGATCAAATTCTAATGGTAGGCCAACATTTTCTTCATGAAATTGACCGTGATGGTAAACGAGTTTGCCGTTAATAATAGTTGACATGATTGAGTGATTGAATTTATAGCCATTAAAAGGTGACCATGCGCATTTGTATAAAATATTATCTGTAGATACTTCATGGGGCGTATTCGGGTCGATTAGAGTAATATCAGCGTGGTAGCCTTCACGAATATAGCCACGTTCTTTAATTTGATAAATATCAGCAACAGCATGACTAGTTTTTTTGACGATGCTTTCTATAGAAAATATACCGCGTTTTTGGTGTTCAAGTAGGCTTAATAAGGCATGTTGAACTAAAGGTAAGCCTGAAGGTGCATTAAAATAGCTGTTTTGCTTTTCTTGCCACGTATGTGGTGCATGGTCTGTTGCAATAACGTCGATAAGATCGTCATTGATAGCGTTAAGTATGCTAAGGCGGTCGTTTTCAGTTTTAATCGCTGGGTTACATTTGATCAGTGTGCCGAGGGTATCATAATCATTATCATTAAAGAACAAATGATGAACACAGGCTTCGGCAGTGATGCGTTTTTTATTATGATTGCCTTGAGTAAATAATTCGAGTTCTTTGGCTGTCGTTAAGTGCAAGACATGTAAACGGGTATCATGGCGCTTGGCAAGATCAACCGCAAGCGATGAAGAGGCATAACAGGCTGCTTCTGAGCGAATTGCCGGATGACAGCCGATGGGGACCTCTTCACCAAATTGTTCACGGTATTTCTGTTCGTTGGCAAGAATCATCGGTGTGTTTTCACAGTGGGTAGCAAGCAGTGTTGGGCATGATTTGAATAGAGCGTCAAGAATTTTAGGATCATCGACGAGCATATTGCCGGTAGAGGCCCCCATAAAGACTTTGACTCCACATGCTTCATTAGGGTTGAGCTGTTTAATCTGCTCAAGATTATCATTAGTTGTCCCTAAATAAAACGAATAGTTGGTGCTAAAGCGATTGGCTGCATGGTTAAATTTGTCTCTTAATGCTTGAATGGTCGTGGTGGGTGGAGAGACATTAGGCATTTCCATTACACTGGTGATGCCACCTGCAGCGGCTGCACGTGACTCTGTGCGCATTTCACCTTTGTGGGTGAGGCCGGGTTCACGAAAATGTACTTGGTCGTCGATCATGCCGGGGATCAGCCATTTATTTTTAGCATCGATAACTTGTTTGGCAGGTTTATGGCTTAAATCACTATCAATGTGTTCGATGCGGCCGTTTTTGATAAAAAGGTCAGCTTCTGTCTTTTGGCCTTCATTAATGATGGTCGCATTTGTGATTAATATTGTGGTCATGAGTCTTCCTCATTATTATTGAAATTTTATTGTATTGTTAGCTTTTAGTGCTCTAGTCTATTCAGGTCATATACTATGATATTTCATGATACTTTAACCGAAGACAAGAAGATAATTTAGGTGCTTTATGGGGCAATGGTTGATTTTTTCCAGTAGCTGTTATTATTCGCACGTTGATATAAAACACGCTGATGTAGGCGGTTTTCTTGGCCTTGCCAAAATTCGATTTCATGGGCAATCAACCGATAGCCTCCCCAAAAGTCAGGTCGGGGCAGTGAGCTGTGATTATGATACTGTGCTTCTAGCTTTTTAAAGCGTTCAGTAAGCTCAGCTTGATGAACAACTTGGCTTTGTGGAGAGGCAATGGCAGCAATTTGGCTACCTTTGGGGCGACTGTTAAAGTAAGCATCAGACTCATGGCTGGTTAGTTTTTCGATGACGCCGCGTATTTTGACTTGACGCGTGAGGGCTGACCAATAGAAGTTTGCAGCAGCCTGTGGAGTGTGTGCTATTTCTTGGCCTTTGGCACTATTATAGTTAGTGAAAAAATTAAATCCTTGTTCATTAATGCCTTTTAATAACACAATTCTAAGGTTGGGAGTGCCTGAGCAATCGACAGTGGCGAGTGTCATTGCCGTTGGGTCAGTGGATTCTATGCCCGTTGCGTCTTCTAGCCAAGCAGTAAATTGCTGAATTGGGCTCTTTGCTGAATTTTCTAGCGTAAGCGCTTGTCCTGAATATTCGCGACGTATGTGTGATATTTTCATAAGGCCTCCTACTACACTGCTGGTTATCATACTGTCTTTTCGAAAGACTGTCAGCTGCTACTTTTGTCTGTGGTGTTTATCTAAGCTTGCCTGAGTCTTGTGTGCATGCTGATTGACTTGATTGCTTTGTTTTTGTTTTTAATAGGCTGACTTTATATGAGTTTATGGGGTGTTGAGGATGAGGTTATATTATCGCTATATAACTTGTGTCGTTTTCTCTAGACCACTATGTCTTAGAGGACTAAAATAAAATTAAAGTCTTGCTATTTTTTAACTTAAAAAAGTATATATAAGGATGAGATATGAATGGGTATCAACATTTTTTGTTTGCAACTAATATGAGTGATGCCTGCAACAAAGTGATAGCGAAGGTCAGGCAGTTTGCTGATGTATTTGAGGCGAAGTTAAGTGTGGTGAATTTTGTTGAACCGGTCACCATGGCCTATCCTGGTGTGATTGTGGTTGATGACTTGGAAACCTCGCGTCAACAGGCAGCAAAAGAAGAATTGCTTGAGTTTTGTAAGGCCTTGAATGTCTCTAATACTATGCAGCATGTTATTGTTGATACACCTAAAAATGGTTTGTTTGATCTGGTTGAGTCATTAGGTGTGGATTTAGTGATTATTGGTCGGCATAACAAAATGGATTTTAGTTGGTTATTAGGCTCAACAACAAATGCAATTATTCATGCTGCGCATTGTGATGTCTTAGTATTGCATGAGTAGTTGCTATTAATTAAATAAGTATTTTTTTTAAAAATTATTATTTTGTTTTATTTTTTTAATTGTTTAATAATGGCTAACAAGATTTAAAAATAAACTTATAACTTGATTTTACTTAAAATACTGAAAACAGCAGTAATATATTTTTTTAGGTTCATTCAATAATAAGTAGATTTTATTATTATTTTAATTTTATTGTTTTTAAAGTTAAAAATTAATTGCGCTGCAAAATCTAAATTTTAAAAATTCTAGTCATTGTTATTATATGAGCTAGAGTAGTATAGTGTTTTTTCAAAGGAACGAAAGGACGAGGGAAGTAGCAGTGCAATTGATTGATCAAGGGCCTTATCTTTGGCAGGGACGTGATGATGGTGTGGATGCACGCCGCTTTTTTCAAGCAGTAGAAGCATTAGATTATACTAATTTAAGTGCAGAGCATACTATAACGCTCACAGGTTTTTGTTCAGACGAAGGTGTTAAACGTAACTTGGGGCGCCCGGGGGCTGCTATGGGGCCTGCTGCACTTAGAAGTGCCTTAGCTAATTTATCTTTTCATCATGCCATGAAAATTGCTGATCTTGGTGATGTTTGTTGTCAGAATCGCGATCTTGAGCTAGCTCAAACTAAACTTGCCGTATTGAGTGAGTCTCTTGCTAAAAAAAATATTTTATCGATTGTTTTAGGTGGTGGGCATGAAGTTGCCTGGGGGCATGGTTTAGGGTTATTTAAAGCTGCTTTTGAGCAAAATAAAAAAGTTGGTGTGATTAATCTTGATGCCCATTTGGATTTAAGGCCGCTTATTAATGGCGTGCAGGGCTCATCGGGAACGCCGTTTAAGCAGCTTGCTGATTTTTGCAAAGAAAATAACCATGAATTTAATTACTGCTGTATAGGTTTGCAACCTTATGCAAATACTACAAGCTTATTTGCAACAGCCCAGTTATTGGGGGTGGAGGTGGTGAGTGCAAATGAGGTAAAAAATAATTATTTATCCGTAAAAGAGAAAATAATGCGGTTTTGCGAGAATGTAGATACTGTTTATTTAACGTTATGTTTAGATGTGTTTTCTGAAAGCCTTGCACCTGGGGTGAGTGCGCCACAAGCATTTGGGCTTTTAGCTGAGCAGGTGCAGGTCATATTACAGGATATTATTAACTTTACTGATTTAATTGGTTTTGATATTGCTGAGCTTGCCCCTTGTTATGATCAGGGTCAGCAAACTGCACGTCTTGGCGCTTACTTACTTAATGATGTAATTCATCTTTGGCAGGAGAAAAAGCAATGAAATGGCAACAAGTCTGGAAGAATGTCAATCTTGTCACAATGACAGGTAATGACTTCGGTCTTATTTACCAAGGTGCGATTGCTGTGAAGGAGGGTAAGATTGCTTGGCTTGGCCGAGCGTGCGACTTAGATAGCCATTATCTTGGTATTGACACTCAAGTGTATAATGGCCAAGGCAGGTATTTAACGCCGGGGTTGATTGATTGTCATACGCATATGGTGTATGGCGGAAACCGCGCAAGTGAATTTTCTGAACGCTTGAGCGGAAAAACTTATCAGCAGATTGCTGAACATGGTGGTGGCATTTGGTCGACTGTGCAGGCAACACGCAAGGCGCATGAAATGTCGTTATTTGAGCTTGCCGAAAGGCGTTTAGCTCATTGGATCTCTCAGGGCGTGACAAGTTGTGAAATTAAGTCAGGCTATGGTTTATCTTTTCAAGAAGAGAAAAAAATATTAAATGTGATTGCTGCTTTAAAAAATAAGCTACCTATCGATATTCAAGCAACTTTTTTAGGGGCGCATTGTGTTCCTAAAGATTTTTCAGGTACAAGCATTGAGTATATAAACAGTGTTTGTCATATGTTAGAGCCACTTCATCAGCAAGGGTTAATTGATGCTGTGGATGGATTTTGCGAGAACATTGCATTTAGTCGGGAAGAAATTGAGTTATTATTTAATAAAGCAAAAGAATTAAATATTCCAGTAAAATTACATGCTGAGCAGTTTTCAGATCAAGGCGGTAGTAAAATTGCCGCAGATTTTAATGCATTATCTATTGATCACTTAGAGTATTTAAACCCTAATGCGCTTGAAAGCATTAAAAAAGCTGGCAGTATCGCTGTATTATTGCCCGGGGCTTACTATTATCTACAAGAAAAGCAAGTGCCTGATGTTATGGCACTGCGCGAAGCAAATATTGCGATGGCCGTTGCCACGGACTTTAATCCAGGTAGTTCGCCTGTTATGTCATTGCCTTTAGCTATGAATTTTTCCTGTAATTTTTTTGGTTTAACCGTTTTAGAGGCTTTTCAAGGAGTGACTGTGCATGCTGCAAAAGCACTGGGTATGGCTGATCGAGTGGGACAGCTAAAAGTAGGTATGCAGGCAGATTTTGCTTTGTGGGAGATAGAAAATATTGTTGATTTAGTGTATTACACGGGAATTAATTTTTGCCAGCAAACTGTTAAAAAAGGTTATGTGATTTATCCTTAGATTTAATATTTTAATTAAAATTAATTTTATTATTTTTGTAACGATTAAAGTATAAGTGATTTTAAAACTGATGTTATGGAGGACTTAATGATAAATAATAGGATGGATGCTACACGTGAAATTAAAGCAAATACAGGTGTAAAAAAACAAGCAAAGTCATGGCAAACTGAAGCTGCCCTTAGAATGTTAGCTAATAATTTAGATGTAACTGTTGCTGAAAACCCAGCGGAGCTGGTCGTTTATGGTGGCACTGGCCGTGCGGCACGCAATTGGCTCTGCTTTGATAAAATAGTTGAAACATTAAAGCGTTTAGAAAATAACGAAACATTATTAATTCAATCAGGCAAACCTGTGGGTGTTTTTAAAACACATGAATATGCTCCTCGAGTGATTATTGCCAATTCCAATTTGGTGCCAGCATGGTCAAATTGGGAGACGTTTAATGAGCTTGATCAAAAAGGCTTGATGATGTACGGGCAGATGACGGCAGGTTCTTGGATCTATATCGGCAGTCAAGGGATAGTGCAGGGAACATATGAGACGTTCGTCAGTGCTGCGAAAAAGCATTATCAAGGAAAAATCTCAGGACGTTGGATTTTAACCGCAGGTTTAGGTGGTATGGGGGGTGCTCAGCCACTTGCGGCAACCATGGCGGGGGCAAGTTTGCTTGCCATTGAATGTGACCCTGGGCGTATAGAAAAACGACTGGGGTCAGGTTATTTAGATGTTAAAACAGAAAGTTTGAATGAAGCTTTGGCATTAATTGAGCGTGCATGCAAAGAGAGTAAAGTGCTGTCTGTTGGCTTATTGGGGAATGCGGCTGAGGTTTTACCAGAATTAATTAAGCGGGGTGTTCAGCCTGATTTCGTCACAGACCAAACGAGTGCACATGACCCATTAAATGGTTATTTACCTATGGGTTGGAGTTTGGCTCAAGCTCAGAAAATGCGTGTAGAAAATCCTGAGCAGGTGGTTAAGGCAGCCAAGGAGTCGATGGCAGTTCACGTGAAGGCGATGCTGGAATTTCATAGATTAGGCATTCCGACCTTTGATTATGGCAATAATTTACGGCAAATGGCCTTAGAAGCAGGAGTTAGTGATGCTTTTGCCTTTCCTGGCTTTGTACCGGCTTATATCCGTCCTTTATTTTGTGAAGGTATTGGGCCATTTCGTTGGGTGGCTTTGTCTGGTGATCCTCAGGATATTTATAAAACAGACGAAAAGGTCAAAGCGCTATTGCCTGATAATGCGCACCTGCATCGTTGGCTGGATATGGCACGTGAAAAAGTTCAGTTTCAAGGATTGCCTGCACGCATTTGCTGGGTGGGATTAAAGGAGCGGATGCGCTTAGGGTTGGCGTTTAATGATATGGTTAAAAGCGGTGAGTTATCTGCGCCAATTGTCATTGGTCGTGATCATTTGGACGCCGGTTCAGTCGCGAGCCCAAATCGTGAAACCGAAGGGATGCAAGATGGATCCGATGCAGTTTCAGATTGGCCGTTACTGAATGCCTTATTAAATACTGCCAGTGGTGCAACATGGGTGAGTTTGCATCATGGTGGTGGCGTTGGCATGGGCTTTTCGCAGCATGCGGGCATGGTAGTGGTGGCTGATGGCAGTGATCGTGCACATGAGAGTTTAGCAAACGTCCTTTGGAATGATCCGGCAACTGGGGTGATGCGTCATGCTGATGCGGGCTATCAGCAGGCGCTTGCTTGCGCGAGGGCACAAAGTTTGGATTTGCCGATGCTGAACATGAACAATAAGAATTATCAAGGGAGAGACTGATGCAGTTAATCAATATAGATCATTCGCCCTTGGCTTTAGCCGTGTTAAAGCAGGTAGTTGATGGGCCAGTGAAGCTCAAGGTGACAGAGGCAGTGTGGCAGGATGTACGCAAAAGTCGTGCTGTTGTGATGGATGTGATTTCTAAAGAGAAAACAGTGTATGGCATTAATACGGGTTTTGGTATTTTAGCTAAGCGCTCTATTTCTCACGATCAATTAGAAGCATTACAGAAAAATATTATTCTGTCCCATGCCGCAGGTGTTGGTGATTATTTAGATGATGCTACTGTGCGTTTAATCCTGGTATTAAAGTTAAAAGCGCTAGTGCAGGGGTATTCTGGTATTAGTGAGAAAGTTGTTAATGCATTGGTTGCTTTGGTTAATCATGAGGTTTACCCCTGTATTCGGGCACAAGGTTCTGTTGGAGCTTCAGGTGATCTGGCGCCTTTATCGTATATTGGTGCGGTGCTGCTGGGTGAGGGCAAGGTGAGGATCGAAGGTAAAGTTTTGCCAGCAAGTGAAGGCTTAAAGCAGTTAGGTTTAGAGCCGATTGCTTTAGGGGCGAAAGAAGGTTTGGCATTAAATAATGGTACACAGGTGTCTACGGCAATTTGTTTAAAAAATTACTTTGCATTAGAAGATCTTTTGCTGATAAGTATGGCGTGTGGGGCATTGGCGTTGGATGCTGCAGGGGGAACGGATAGCCCGCTTGATGAGCGGATTCACCAAGCTCGGGGCCAACAAGGCCAGATTGATGTGGCGGAGTATTACCGGCAGCTATTAACAGGCAGTGCACTGCTTGAGCTGCAACGGCGTCAACATGGGCGCGTGCAAGACCCTTATTCATTACGTTGCCAGCCGCAAGTGTTAGGCGCATGTTTAGATCAACTGCGCCATGCTGCGGTTATTTTGGCAGCAGAAGCCAATTCAGTGACGGATAATCCTTTGATTTTTGTCGATGATAATGAAGTTTTATCTGGTGGTAATTTTCATGCGGAGCCGGTCGCTTTTATTGCTGATAACCTCGCTTTAGTTGCTGCGGAAATTGGCTCACTGTCAGAGCGTCGTCTTGCTTTGTTAATGGATGAGCACTTTAGTGGTTTACCGGCCTTTTTAGTTGTGGGTAATGGTGTGCATTCTGGTTTTATGGTTGCTCAAGTGACTGCGGCGGCTTTGGTGAGTGAAAATAAGCAGCTTTGCTATCCTGCAAGTGTTGATAGTATTCCAACGTCCGCGAGCCAGGAGGATCATGTGAGTATGGCCACTCATGGTGCACGCCGCTTGGGTAAAATGGCACGCAATTTGCAATATACACTCGCTATAGAATTGCTTGCAGGTTGCCAAGGGATTGATCTGCGAGCACCACTAAAAACATCTGTGCCATTGATGATGCTGCATGCAAATTTACGTGAACGCGTAAGCTTTTATGAAGTAGACCGTTTTTTTGATCCAGACATTGAGCAATCGGCACAGTTATTGCAAGAGTTTGTGTGGCGAAACTTATGTCAAGTGCGTTTACTGCCAAGCCAGCGAGAGTAAGGTTATAAAGAATAAATAGGGGGAGTGATGAGTATAGAGCTATTGCAGAAGGAAGCTGTTTTATTACTCTATGATGATAAAGCGAATCAGTCCCCGCAGCTTGCTGCCTTGAAGTATTTAGGTATGACTGATATTGATACTATTTATGTTGGTGAGGCGACATGGCAAACACGGCTAAAATCTAAGCATTATGCTGTTATTATTTATGATTTAAGTCATCGTTATACAGAGATTCAGCCTAAAGTTTTTGAAGATTTATATCGAGCTCATATTATTCGTTTGTCGCGATTGTTTATTTTAATTTCAGAATTAACTGAATTTCCACAGATACAACACTTTCTGGCTAAAAATCCACCCGATATTATTTTAACACGTCCTTATAGCTTAGAAATGTATGCGAATAAACTTCGAGAGCAGTACCCAACAAAAGTACGCTTTAAAAGCTTTTATGAAAGTTTTGAGAAAGGTGATTATCACAATGTGTTAATGGCCTGTGAAAAGCGTATTCAAGGTGGTGGTGATAGAGACACGTTATTAGAATGCTTTCGTTTGCAAGCAATGAGTTATTTATTCGCTCAGCAGTTTGATGCGGCAAAAAAATTATGCAATATGCTTTCTAAGCAGCAAGATCAGCTGCTTTGGTTAAATTTAATACATGGCCTTGCTTGTTTAGAGTCTGGAGAACTAGGTCAAGCGAAACGTGATTTTTATAAAGTGTTAAAACAGGAAAAAGATGATATTAAAGCTTTGGATGGCTTGTGTGAGGTGCTTGTACAGACAAAACAGTTACCTCAAGCACATAGAGTGCTTAGTCATCGTATGGCATTAACTCCTTTTGATGAAGCAAAGCAGCAACAATTTATTGATTTAAGTTTAACGTGTGGAAATTTTGCCGCGGCTGAACAGGCAATTTATAGTATGATGGAAAACCATCATAACCGTCATGGGTCGACCGATCCAGAAAGTTGGTTGCAGTTATTATTGTTACTACGTGAGCAGATAAAGTCAGATCAAGATGTATTTAAAGCCTATGATCGAGTACTTGAAGTCATGAGCTATGTTGATAAGCATGAAAAGCAAAATATAGATATCAAAATTAGCCAGTGTTTAGTTGGGGCTGAAATTGCTGAATCTATTAGTGATATAGAAAATAGTGAGCGTTTTAGTAAAAGTGCTAAAGTAAACTATGATAGCCACTTGTTTTTGCTTAATGACCAACAGGAAGTTGAGGTTGGCTTAGGTTTTTATCGAAATAACTTATTGCAAGGGCAAGGTGAGGAGATTTTAAAATCTTTGTTATGGTGTTGTAAAACAAATGATGAATTAAATGGTGAGTTATTGGTAAAAGTACGCAGTGTATTTAATGGACAGGCTTATTTGGGTGAAGAAGCTAATACTCGTGGTGTTGAGTATTTTTATAATAAACAATATGCAGATGCTTCCCGTTTACTTGATCTGGCGACACAAATTCGGCCAGACAATATGGCGATTCATTTAAATGCAGTGCAAGCGCTGCTATCTTTGCTTGATCAAAAAAAGCATGTTAATTCAGGTGTACTAATTAATAAAATGGCAATTTATCTAGAAGTTATTGATTTGAATTTACCTCAAGCAACGGATAAGCAAAGCCAGCGTTATCATAAGCTGCTTGATCAGTATAATCAACTATCTATTATTTGATTTTATATTTACTATTTATCTGGCCTTTTATTTGCATGTTTATTATATAAAGAAATAATATTGGAAAATTATGATGAAACGAAGTCATAATATTTTTGGTTATTTAATTGCATTCTTTGCTGTCATTTTTTTAGCTGCATGCACAAATACACCATTAAAAGTGGCTAATGATAATTTTCGTTTGGCTGGTGCTTCAAAAGCTCACATTGATAGTTATGGGCGTGTGATGAAACATATTAGTAAGCGCTATGAGGTTGATGGCTACTTTAAAACTACAGTTGCGGTAAGACAAATTGCGCAAGAAATGGTTGATGAAGAGTTTATTAAGAAATTTAAAGCAGCACTACGCTTTGAACGCTTAAATCCTGCGGATGGAGATCGGTTACAGCGTGCAATTGAACGCGATCCCAGAATTAGTTATACGGCGACTGTATTTGTTCCTAAGTACCCTAATGATTTGGAAAAGCGCTTAGCTCAGGCATTTAATGAAAGTTCAGTATTGCGCCATAAAATGAAAAATCCTGATTTTCGTTTTATTTCTTCTTTTATTGTGGTGAGTGCTCACGGCCAAGCAAAATATCGTGATTTTGACATCAAGCCACAGTTTTTTTTTGGTGGATCACAAAAAGAGAAGTTGTATAACTTATCAAATGATGCGCCAAAGTCTCTGTTAGATGGCTCTGTGTTTGCTTATCAGTATAAGGTGATTTGTTGGCGTCACGGCTTTATTTACGATACCGTGCTTGATGAAATCGGCGTAAAAAGACCTGCATGTCCCCCAGGTTCATCAGCACTTTATCCTGGTCGCGCTGAGCAATGGAAGTCATAATAATATAAATTTTATAGAATTTAAAAATATAATTTAATTAATATGACATGATTTATATGGTGTATATATAAATTTATTAATTTTGAATTTTATATTTTTATTTAAATTTATCTTAGTATTTTCTTTTTCTTAAAAAACTAGTTCATATGTATTATGATTGAAAGGTTTTATTAGTACAGACTTCTTTAAATGTATGCTTTACCTGTGGTAGTACACAGATCAGGGCCCATATTAAGTAGTTAAGTTTTAACAGGGCCCTTTCGTTTACAGTTAGGTTATAGATCTTTTTTTAGCGTTTTTAACACTTATGCTCGGCCTGATTTTTGTATGGGTTTTGATTATCAGAAAGTTGTTCTTTAATATAGGAGTCACTTTCGCTGCGAGCCAAGGAGTGCAAAGCACGGGGTGAGTAGGCCGAGGTAGGTGAGGATTTTTAGCAGAGCGGAGTTGCGGAAGAGCGTAAGGTCTGTAGCAAGCGTAACGAGTGTCTAAAAATCTTTACGAGCCGTAGCGCCATTTGAGAGCAGGGTATGTAGTGGCCGATTCAAGGCACGTAATGCCCTGTGACGAGGGCAGCCGAGGGTTTATAGTCGTCGCGTTTTGCTCGGCGATTTTGCATCATTGGATGTGCAAAATACCTACCGAGGT
The DNA here is from genome assembly GCA_001644975.1 of Piscirickettsiaceae bacterium NZ-RLO1. Lineage (GTDB taxonomy): Bacteria > Pseudomonadota > Gammaproteobacteria > Piscirickettsiales > Piscirickettsiaceae > Piscirickettsia. The sequence goes on along the minus strand of LVCQ01000016.1, from coordinate 22,143 downwards.
AGCGACGCTTACGGATTCTTGGTTGATTGTGTTTCTTGGGTTGGTTGATGTGGACATAAATGCTTTTTAGCGCTGGGGTTGTGCTCTAAGTAAATTAATGCCCCTCTAGTCCAAGAAATATTTGAGCCATCACGGTTGGTGTGGGTTGGAATAATAGTCGCATTGCTAGGGAATTGATAACCGCGTGAAAGCAGGCGGCTAAAATAAGCTGAATTGATGCAATACGTATATAAAAACGGATTGTTCGGGTAAGTTTTTTGCAGTTGATCCCAAGATGTTGCACAAAATTGCTTGCCCTTTTGCTTGAGTAAATCGGCACTGAGTGATTGTAACTTGAAAAATTGTGCAGTATAGCTAAATCCTGATAAAGCATTGAAGGTTTTATTTGAGTCAATTAGGTTATTGATAGCTTGAACTTGATGCACTTTAGTAATTAATGGGCTGATACTTCTTTGACATGTTGCGTAATCAGCAAGTTGCGAGCGTTTGCCGTTGGGTAATTTATAACCGTTAGGAAAGCACGTAGTATGATTTAAAAATTGATTACGTAATTGATCCTGCCCTAAGCCAAGATAGCTTGCTGAGTAAATAGAGATTGGCCTATGGCCTAGATTAATCCGGGTTATATTATTACTATGCACACTGGTTGTCGGGTGGAAAGTAATTTGTGTTGAAGCACCGCCCATCTCTAAAATACCATTCGTGTGTGCAGTTAATCGAAATTTGGTATTATCCCAGTTATTATCTATCCAAGCAAAGATGCCTTCCCACCTGCCGGAAATTGTGCGTATGCCATGTTGGAATATATTAAATTTCTTGCTGTTTGGTGGTTGCTGTAGTGTTGTTCTTATAGTCTGATAAATTGTTTTTTGAGCATCTTGAGAAAGTAAGCGCATCCCTGCGGTGCCATAGAGTCCAAATTGAACTTTACTGGCATCGCTATAACAGCTGTTAGGGATATTTACTTTTTTTAATAATTCACTGATGTAATCAGATACTTTATCTGCGCTGATTGTCGATAAGCCTGGCGAGAGCTTAGCTGCTTTTCCAAACTCGGCCACTTTACCAAAGCGGCTCTTATTGAAGTCATATTGATAAAGGTGCGCTCGTGAGCCTGAACTACCTGCGTCAATGATTAAAGCGCATTGTATTGATGCCTGCGTGGTAGACAATGCACTTGTTGCTAGAATGCAAGTGATAATGAGATATAATTTTTTATTTTTCATGTTGGACCTTAATGAATTAAGTTTATTTAAACCTTAAAATATTTTTTTAATTAGATTTAATGCCCAAATTTGAGCATGAATAAACTTATAGCATTTTTTTGTTTTAGAAGGTAGAAAATATTGACGGGGTGTGTGAGTAGGTTGGTCTTAACTCGAAAAATTACATTGCAGTCGATTGCATTTTTTTATGATGATTTAAGGTTTGGCAAGTGTAGGCGACTTTATTTGTGTTGCCAATAAATACAAGAGTGTAGAGATTAAAAATAACAAGAGTAATAAGTTTTGCATGGTTATCTGATTGCCAATCCAGCCGGTAATAAAATAAGCACTTAGCCAGCACGCATGAGATAAAGAAAAGTAAGCGGTAAAATAATTATTTTGTTTTTCTTGAGTAATATTTTCTGTAATAGTGAGGCCAATCAGTGTTTCTATTAAGCTTGCGCCGATGCCAAGAATAAACCAAATAATAAAGATGCCTGTTAAATTAGGTGTCAGTATGCCAATGGCAAAGCCGCTGATACAAAAAAGAGCACCACACTTCATTAGTTTATTAGAAGAAGCGTATTGAGAGAGTGCTGGAATAGAAATTGTCGTGATTAAAGAGGCGATACCGAAAACCGCCATAGTAAGCGCGGTAATGCTTTCACTTAAATGGTAAGTACCTTGAATATAAACAACGGTATTAATAATCACCATGGCACCTGCTAATGCGGCAATAAAAATAAAGAGTAAGCCCTGTAGCAAAGGTTTAATTGTTAAATAGTCATAGAGACAGCCAAACCCACGTGACTGGACTGTATTATTTGATGACTTTAATGGTGTTGAATAAATTAATAGCGAAGATATTAAAAAGGTGAGTGCGTTTAGAGCAAAGAGTAGTTTAAAAGAAACAAAAAAAAGCAATAGTGCGGCAAGGAGTGGGCTTAATAGTGATTCTAAGTTATAGGCCATTCTGGAAAGTGATAGTGCTTTGGTATAGTCGGCTTTTTTTTGAAAGAGTGTTGGGATGAGGGCTTGAAATGTTGGGGTGAAGCCTGCTGAGCATAAATTAATAAGGATAATGAATAGATAGATTTGCCAGGTCGCTTGGACAAAAAACATACTGACAAGTAAGAGCATACGACTAAGGTCCATTATGATCATAAATGACTTGTTTGGTATTTTTACTGAAAGGTAGCTCATAAGTGGAGCACCAAAAATATAAGCTGTCATCTTTAATACCAATGCAATGCCTAAGACCTTACCTGCGTGCATGTCTGATAAATGATAAGCGAGTTGAGCTAACGCAATGCTGGATAGGCCGGTGCCGAAAGTAGCAAGAATTTGTGCACAAAAAAGCTTTCTAAAAAATGGGTTGGTCAGTATATATGCTGGAGACTTCATAAATAATTAGCTGGTTAACCTGGTCTTTGTTTGTCTTAAATAGTACTGCTTTGAATTATGCCTTATACCTTATGGGGGTATAGTATGTGTTGAATGGAGAGTCGTCAAGTCTTCTGCGAGATTTAAGGTTTTAGTGAAACCAGCCATGTATGTTAGGCTAAATTTTGAAGGAGAAGATTTAATGATGAAAGGATTGATTGGTATTTTATTATTGATAGGCTTCTTGGCTATTGTTATCACTTATTGGGTTGCCCGTCTTGAAGTGCCTGTACTTGTCAGTGATGAATTACAAAAAGTGTTGTCTTTAAAGCTAAACTCAGAAATTTTTAATTTAAGTTATAAAAAAATAGATGCAGGGTTTACCTTTTTTTTAAATGGTAGCTTTCAGTTGGATGGTGTAACAGTGAAGTTAAAGCGCTTTCCTGAGGTGTTATTGGTGTCCCCTAAAATTTCAGTGACTGGATTTAAGTTGAGTAAGGTCAAAGGCATTCAGGTGGACTCGTTTGTTGTAACAGGTCATCAATGGCTAGGTGATGGCGTTAATCGCTGGTCGTTAGGTGTTCACTATTATCAAGACTCTCAGAATAAAAAGAAAAATTTAGCATTGAATGTCTATAAACAAGAGACTCTTATCGGTGAATTTTTTGCTGTGTTGCCGGCCGAAGAATCTTTGTTTAAAGCTTTAAATAACTGGTCACTAGGGCGAAAAACTGCTGGGTTGAAGGTCAGTTATAAAGACCATGGCTTAAGAGGGCAACTTGCTGGGTTTAAATTTCATGTTGCGGAGCTGGCGCCTGTGTTAGACCATGTTAAAGCGAGCTAAATTCTAGGAATACCGGCTTTTTTAGTCTAAAATGGCCCCTTTCATTGAATAGTTGAGCGTAAAGAAGGGTCATAATGGCAAGACGGCGACACAAACCTGTTCCTAAAGAGCCTGTACAAGTAGTCATTGATAAAATAGATCATGAGGGGAGAGGAATTGCTTACCATGATGGACGGACTGTCTTTGTTGATGGTGCTTTACCTAAGGAAGAGGTGGTTTTTCAGTATGTATCGCGTCGTGCAAAAGTTGCTGAAGCACGCACGCTTGATGTCATACAAGCTTCAATAGAGCGGGTTGATGCAAAATGTGCTCATTTTTATTTATGTGGTGGATGCTCGTTGCAGCACATGTCTTCAGAGGCACAGATTGATTTTAAGCAACATGCGCTTTTAGAGCAATTTAAGCATTTTGGTCAGATACAGCCAGAGCAGGTGTTAGCGCCATTAGTGAATACAATGCCTTGGGCGTATCGTCGTCGGGCACGCTTAGGGGTTCGCTATGTTCATAAAAAGGAGCAAGTTTTAGTCGGTTTTCGGGAAAAACACAGCAGTTTTTTAGCTGATTTATCAAGTTGTCAGGTGTTAACAGCAAATGTTGGTGAGAATTTAGAAGCCTTTAAGGTGATGTTTTCAAGCCTTGATGCTAAAGAGACGATTCCTCAAGTTGAAGTGGTGGTGGGGGATGATCAAACTGCACTGATTATTCGTCATCTAGAGCCATTAAGTAATCATGATGTAAAAGTACTCATCGAGTTCTGTCAGCGTTTAAACTTTGAGCTGTACTTACAACCTAAAGGTCCACTGACTATTCATCGTATTTACCCTGAGCCTGTGTCAGGTTATTTGCCTGGGCAAGAGCGTTTATCTTATCGTTTGCCTGACTTTAATCTTGAATTTAAATTTCATGTCAGTGACTTTACTCAGGTGAATGCTGAAATCAATCGTCAGATGGTGCCTTTGGCAGTGAATTTACTAGCGCCTGGCGAAGATGATAAAGTGTTGGATTTATTCTGTGGTTTAGGCAATTTTACCTTGCCGATTGCAACGCGTGCTAAAGAAGTTGTTGGTGTTGAAGGTAGTGAGCGCATGGTTGAACGTGGTTATGAAAATGCCAAGCATAATAATTTAAATAATGTGCGTTTTTATGCGGCAGATTTATCACAATCGGAGCATGAGGCTGCTTGGTATAATGAGCAGTATGATTTAATTTTATTAGACCCCGCTCGCAGCGGTGCGGATGTGCTGGTGAATCATATAGAACGTTTTGGTGCTAGACGCATTGTTTATGTGTCTTGTAATCCTGCGACTTTGTCACGTGATGCGGGTATTTTGACTCAAAAAGGTTATCGACTAAAACAAGCTGGAGTCATGGATATGTTCCCACATACCGCGCATGTTGAGTCGATTGCATTATTTGAAAAATAATTCAACACCTAGAGCGAGTATGTTGGGTAAGAGTATGTTAGGCTAGACATCTGCAAGTGAATCATAGTGGAGCATAATATTCATGGTACAAGTGCGGGAGGATGTGCGTCCTTCACTCGATGAGGATGTGACTCAGATTGAAAGTTGGTTAAGCAGTATTCATGAGACTTTAGGGTATCAAGATGAGCAGATGACCTTAATTGCGAAAGCCTGTGAATTAGCACAGCAGCATGGACGTGAAACTGCTGCATTATGTGGGCATAGTGCTTATTATCAGGGCGTGATGATGGCCGATATTTTGATTGAGCTACATGTTGATCATGAAACTTTTGCTGCTGCTATCATCTATCCACTGTATTATTATGGTGCAGTAAGCCGTGAAGTAATTGAAGCTGAGTTATCCTCTGTAGCTTTGGTGCGTATTGTCACAGGCGTTAAGCGCATGGAAGCGATGCAGACGATCCGCCGTGGTCAAGATATGGCCTCGATGGATCGCTTGCGTAAAATGCTGCTCTCTATGGTTGAAGATGTGCGCATTGTACTAGTGAAGTTGGCTGAGCGTGCGTTTGCATTGCGGGTGATTAAAGAAGAAGCAGAGCCTGTTCGTAGGCAAATTGCTTTAGATGTGCAAGAAATTTATGCACCTTTGGCCAATCGCCTGGGGGTGGGGCAGCTAAAGTGGGAAATGGAAGATCTTGCTTTTCGCTATTTAGAAAAAGAGACCTATAAACGTATAGCAAAATTGCTTGATGAGCGTCGTTTGGATCGTGAGCGCTATATCCGTGATGTTATCAATGAATTAGAAAGTGCTTTAGCAGACGCACATATTGAGGGTGAGGTGAGTGGTCGCGTTAAGCATATTTATAGTATTTGGCGCAAAATGCATAAAAAAAGCTTAGCGTATGATGAAATTTATGATGTTCGTGCTTTGCGTATTATGGTCGATGAAGTCAAAGACTGTTATGCGGCATTGGGAATTGTGCATTCATTATGGAAGCATATTCCTCGAGAATTTGATGACTATATCGCAACGCCAAAAGAAAATGGCTATCGTTCGATTCATACCGCAGTTGTAGGGCCTGAAGGAAAAACTGTCGAAGTGCAAATCCGAACTTTTAATATGCATGAAGAAGCAGAGTTGGGTGTTGCTGCGCATTGGCGTTATAAAGAAGGAGTCAAGCATGATGCGAGCTATGAATCGAAAATTAATTGGTTAAGGCAGCTACTTGATTGGCAAGAAGAGGTCGCAGATGCCAATGATGCGATTGAAGATTTAAAAGCACAGGTGGTTGATGATCGGGTATATATCTTTACTCCCAAAGGGGATGTAATGGATTTGCCGCGTGGAGCAACGCCATTAGATTTTGCTTACCATGTACACACAGAAGTGGGTCACCGTTGTAAAGGTGCTAAAGTCGGTGGTGTGATTGTCCCATTAACTTATGAGTTAAAGACAGGCGATCGTGTTGAGGTGTTAACCGCAAAGAATGGTCAGCCGAGTCGTGATTGGCTAAGCGCTCATCTGGGTTATTTAAAAACCACACGAGCACGTAATAAAGCAGGGTCTTGGTTTAAGCAGTTGCGCCGTGAGGATAATATTATTGAAGGCCGTGCCTTGTTAGAGCGAGAGGCCGAGCGTTTAGGCATTGAAAACATTGATTATGGTCGGTTGACTGAGCGTTATAAGATGCACTCTGTGGATGATATTTTCATTGGTGTGGCCTGTGGCGAGCTGAGACCTTTGCAATTGCTTAATTATTTACAGCCGAGCACCGACAAAAAAGAAGAGCTCATGCCTGTTGCCCAAGCTGTATCATTATTACAAAAAGAGGCTCAGCTAGGTGAGGTGGTGGTTGCCGGTGTTGATAATTTAATGACACATATGGCGCGTTGTTGTAAGCCGGTCCCAGGCGATCAAGTAGTGGGTTATATTACGATGGGGCGTGGTATTTCTGTGCATCGACAAAATTGCTCAAATGTTGCTTTCGAGCATGTAGAGAAATCACGTTTGGTTGAAGTGCAATGGGGAGATGTTGAATGTCAGTCTTATCCCGTGGATATTTGTATTTGGAGCACTGAGTTTGATCATACGACTAAAGCGTTGATGATGTTATTATCCGGTGAGAAAATATCAGTGCAGTCTTTGAATGTCCAACGTGAGAAAAAAGGTCAGCCAGCAGTGATTTTGGTCACGCTCAAGGTGGAAAGTTTGACGATATTGGGGCGGTTATTAGATAAGATTCAACAGCTTACTTCAGTCACGGAGGTGACCCGTAAGCGATGAGTATTATGATGAGTTTATGAGTACAGAAGAAAAAAATACAAAGCTAAATATAGAAGTTATGATTGATCAGCTACTGGATCAAGTACATGGAGATTCATGGTTGAGTGAACAGTCTGTTGATCAACTAACGGCCTATATTGTTGAAGAAGCCTACGAGTTAGTCACGGCCATTAGTACAAAAAATTCTTTATTTATTAAGGATGAACTAGCTGATGTATTGTATCAAGTGTTATTGCAGGCCCAGCATCAAGGTATCAGCTTAAGTGAGGTGATACGGCATTTAGAGAAAAAATTAAAACAGCGCCATGCCCATGTATTTAACAATACCGATGGACATGCTGGGCAGGCTAAAACTCAGTTTAGAGTAAACCATCCAGAGCAGTCGTGGTTAGAGATAAAAAACCAAGAAAAACAGCAAGCGCCTATGCAATTATTAGATCATGTAGCTGATTATTTGCCTGGGCTGCAAAAAGCATTAAAAATGCAACGCATTGCTGGAAAAGTGGGCTTTGATTGGCCTGATGTTAGCGGGGTTGTTGATAAGTTATACGAAGAAATTGATGAGTTGGTCAATGCGGTTAAAGTAGGTGATCAAGCATTGGTTCATGATGAGATGGCAGATGTGCTGTTTTCGAGTGTCAATGTTGCCAGAGTGCTAAATATTGATCCTGAAGTGGCGCTCCAGCAAGCGTGTTGCAAGTTCCGCCAGCGTTTTAATTATATTGAAAATGAGTTGAAAAAGACAAAGCTTAGCCTCAATGAGGCTAGCCTTGAAAAAATGGATGAGTTATGGTGTGAAGCCAAACTGACATTAAAGCCTGACGGACAGTGAGTGTTGATCTGAAGCCAGGTCGTTTTCAGCATGATGCGTTTTGATAATTTTTATGACTTCATCGGGTGTATCTGCCATCTCAAATAAGTTCATATCTTCAGGGGAAATCATTTTTTGTTTCACTAACACGTCATCGAACCAGCTGACCAGTCCTTGCCAAAATTCAGAACAGACTAGGATAATCGGAATTGCACGCACTTTGGCTGTTTGGATTAACACAAGGATTTCACTGAGTTCGTCCAAAGTGCCATAGCCACCAGGCATGCAGACATACGCTGAAGCGTATTTAATAAACATGGTTTTACGTGAGAAGAAATGCCGGAATTTTAGGCTAATATCTTGATAAGGATTATTGCACTCTTCAAAAGGTAACTGGATATTGAGGCCAATACTGAGGGACTTTCCCTCTGAAGCACCCAGGTTGCCTGCTTCCATCATGCCAGGGCCGCCACCGGTGACAATAGAAAAGCCTTCATCAGAAAGACGCTTGGCGATTTGTTGAGAAAGCTTAAATTGAGGGTCGGATGAGGGGGTGCGGGCTGAGCCAAAGATACTCACGGAGGGGCTGATATGCGAAAGCCGCTCATAACCTTCGACAAACTCTGCAATAATTTGAAAGATTTGCCAGGTTTCATTATTGCCAGTGAAACAGGAATCTGGTGATGCATCTGGGTGCGGTTGATTGCGTTTTTTGTTCATTTTGAATCCTTGTTATTTTCTATATTTCTACGACATAGCACAGATGGTTAGATTAGGTAGCGCATAATTTAATTTTATATAACTATAACTCTTTATATTTTATAGGATGATTACCTCCTTTTTCAGCTTAGCTGATTTTTATCTTGTTTTCCAAGTAGATAGCTGGCTTGATGTAGAAAATTAATGTGAATTTTATTTGATCCAAGTGTGAATTGATTTATGTTAGAATCAGTGTTTATGTTTTTAGTGACTGAAAGGTAATAAGAGAGATGCGCATTATTTTACTGGGGGCTCCAGGGGTGGGTAAAGGAACCCAAGCACAACGATTAGCGACACGCTATGGAATTCCACAAATTTCTACCGGAGATATGCTGCGAGGTGCAATACGTGAAGGCACGCCTCTCGGCCTGGAAGCTAAAAAGATTATGGATGAGGGTGGTTTAGTCTCGGATGAAGTTATTATTGGTTTAGTCAAAGAACGTATTTTAGCAAAAGATTGTGAAAAGGGTTTTTTACTCGATGGTGTACCAAGGACTCTTGCCCAAGCGGAGGCCTTGAAAGCTGCTGCTGTGCGAATTGATGCTGTGATCGAAATTGATGTGGCTGACGAAGAAATTATTAAACGCTTAAGTGGGCGGCGGGTTCATTTGCCTTCAGGGCGTACGTATCATATTGAGTATCAGCCGCCTAAATGTGAGGGGGTCGATGATATAACGGGTGAAGCTTTGGTTCAGCGCGATGATGATACAGAGGAAACTGTTCGCAATCGGCTTAATGTTTATTATAAGCATACCTCGCCGTTGATCGATTATTATCAGCAATGGTTAAAAGAAGGCGGTGCATTTGCGCCTCATTATGTTAAAGTGAAAGGCATTGGTGATGTTGCTGAGATTGAGCAGCGTATTTGTGATGGGATAAATCATCAATCATAACAATATTATGGAGATAGGAGCTGTGTGCTGATGGAAACTTTGCTGTGTTTAACCAATGAGAATTTTGATCAAACCGTTGAAGATAATGAGTTAACAGTGGTTGAGTTCCATGCTGATTGGTGTGAGCCTTGTCGTTCTTTTGATAAAGTGTTTGTCGAGGTGGCAAAAGAGCATACGGATGTTGTTTTTGCCAAGATTGATACAGAGAAAGAGACTGAACTTGCGCGTGAATTCCATGTGCGATCTATTCCACGGTTGATGATTTTCAAGAAAAACGTTGTGGTCGCCGACCAGACGGGTGAGTTGCCCTTTGATGTTGTCAATGACTTAATCAAGCAGGCAAAATCTTTGGATATGAGTGATATTCACCAGCATATGGCGAAGCAATTTTTAAGCTAGATTGATTAATTAATTTTAGGGGCAGGCGACTTCCTGCCCTTGTTTATTGACCCTATCTTGATGATCTTTTTCTAGTTTATGGCGTAATAGCCAGACAAAAACTAAGCACGGCAGTGAAATAATAAAGCTCCAAAAGAAAAATTGCGCCCAGCCAAAGTGATCAACCATGCTGGCGGCAACGGGGCCGAGCCAGGTGCGGCCAAATAACGAGAGTGAGGTAAATAAGGCGTATTGGGTTGCAGTATAGTTTAAATTGCATTGCGACATTAATAAAGCAACAAAGGCAGCAGTTCCCATGCCACTAAAAAAGTGCTCAGAAAAGGCTGTGATCACAAAAACACTATAGTTTTTGCCAACAATAGCTAGCCACATATAGCCTAAGTTAGCGATGGCTTGAACAAGTCCAAATAGCATTAATGAGCGAAACAAAGAGAGCCTTAACATCAATAAGCCGCCGATAATACCGCCGGCAATTGAGCCGATAATGCCAATATTTTTATTAATGACACCAATTGCATCCAGTGAAAAGCCAACCCCTTTAATTAAAAAGGTGGTATTGAGTGCTAATGCCAATGCATCACCGACTTTATAGGTTAAAATCAGTAAAATAACGAGTAGGGCGGTATGTAGCTTTTGTCTGGAGAAAAAGTCAACAAAAGGCTCATAAATAGCTTTGACAAACGTTATTGGAGGTTGGCCTTCATTGTCGGGGTTAGGCCCAAAAAGAGTGGCAAGAATACCAATCAGCATGCATAAGCTCATAATGATATATGTTAGGTGCCAACCCAGATGTGAGGCAAGAATTAGGGCAATTGACCCTGAGAGAATAAAGCTAATACGCCAACCGGTAACGCCAAGTGAGGCACCTAGGCCGCGTTCGTTTTCATGTAAAACTTCAGTTTGATAGGCATTAATAACGATATCTTGACAGGTAGAGAAGAAGGCAACACACACACCGATGATCATGAGCAAAGGAATTGTCTGTCCTAAAACCAATAGGCTATGGGTTGGCTTTAGCGTGCTCATGAATAAAATGGCAATAAGAAGTGCACATTGAAACAGCAGAAGCCAGCCACGACGGCGGCCGAGTAAAGGTAGGCGATAGCGATCAATGATGGGTGCGATAAACGGCTTTAATGTGTAAGGCAAGCCAATTAGGCTTGCAGTTCCAATGGTTTTGAGGTCTAAGCCTGCGGTAGTAAACCACGCCTGTAATGTTCCGGCGATAAGCGCAAAAGGCAATCCCGAGGAGAAGCCCAGCAAAAAAACAGTGAGAATACGGCGCTTGGTTAACGCATATAAGTAGGTTTGCCATGAGGACTTAGACACCATAGAGCTCCTAAATTACATCACTCTAAATTATAAATAAATATTGAGATAGTTATGCTTTAAATCAAGTTTTTCTGAGGCTTAGGACAACGTGTTTTCCCTGAACTGGCACTGTTTTATATTCATCTGTCTCTAACAGTGTTAGATTATCATTTATTTTGTATGTTGGCGATAGAGATTATTGTTTCTTCAGTCCCACTGATGTTCACTTTATGTTAGACTTAACGCTGAATTTTTGGAGCTAATTGAGTGCTAGATTGGATATGCCTATATATTACCCCGACTTTGCTGTGGTTAGAACAGCATATTTATGCCATGATGTTTTTTGCGGCTTTTATAGAAGGGGAAACTTTTTTATTATTAGCAGGAATAGAAGCTGCGCACTCTTTTGGTAAATATGGCTCTTTTCATTTGCCTTTGCTTATTTTTATTTCCGTTATTGGTAGTACGATTCATGACCAACTTCTGTTTGCCTTAGGTCGATTTTGGGGGGGGCCACTGCTTGCTCGTTGGCCAAAAATTGAGAAAAAAGCGGTTTATGTTCAGAATTTATTAGAAAAATATGATATTTGGTTAATTTTAGCATTGCGTTACGCTTATGGTTTACGAACTGCGATTCCAATTGTATTGGGGACCACAAAGATGTCTTGGCGACGCTTTTTTATCTTTGATGTGATTGGTGGAGTGTTGTGGTCATCGACGTTTATACTCGGTGGGTATTATTTTGGCATAGCGTTAAAAGCATTATTAAAGCATCTTGGTCATTACAAAGGTGTGGCTTTGATTGTGTTTGTTATCTTAGTCATTTTGGTTTTTGTGATTATTTGGCGAGGGCGTAGGTCTAAGCGATCTGGAGTCTGAAATCTAAGGTGACTTGTACTACACTCAGGGTAATGGATAATGGTAATTTTTGCTATATATCGTTAGGAGAGGGTGATGAAAAGGACTTGTTTGAAAGCTCTGTTGGCTGCTGCATGTGTTGTTTTAGTTGGCTGTAGTAGCCTGACTCATCATGATCAGCAGCAAACACAATCTACTTCGTCAGTAGATAAAGGCCATAGTGTGCAATCTTTACAAAAAGGCAGTGCTGCTGCAACCTTAGGTAAGGGTAAGTAACAGATTGTTTTATTTTGCTGTTTGTTGAGTAAAGTGAGCCTAGACCTTTTAAATGCTTTGAAATTAGGAATCGAGTAACTTCAGTATTTTAAAAGTAATAATTGCTTATAAAGTGCGAAGAAAAGCGGCTAAGCTTTCCTTCGCGCTTTTTATTTTTAGTTAAGTTGGATGATTAGCTGGACGAGCCCTTAGGTGTGCTTGCACTTGGGCGAATTGATGTTTCAGTTGAAAAATTATGACTGAACATTTGATCATCAAGGCCCCTATCAACATAAATATTCGTTGCATATAAGCCTTTTGTGCCTTGGTTGGTTTCATAGCTGACAGGCTGACCTGTTTTTAACGTTCTGTAACCATCCATATCAATTGATGAAAAGTGAGCAAAAAGGTCGGCTCCTCCCTCTGCGGGGCGAATAAACCCATATCCCTTTGCATTATTAAACCATTTAACGAACCCTGTTGCCATATCAACGTCCCTTGGGTTGATAACTACTAAAACCAAGCATTCACAAGTGTGATGCTCTTCCCTTGATTTGAGCTTTTATAATGATCTATATTTGGCTGTGTCGTCAAGGGCTTAAATTCTGTTTAAATGTTTTGTTAGTATATAATGAGCTGTTGCTGATTAGTGCGATGATCGTCTGGGGGAAATGAATGAGCAAAAGATTGACTAAACTTTTAGATATAACGCTCGAAAAAGAGGATATGGAGGGCGATATTGCAACAGAGGTCGCACGGCCAAAATTGCAAGTACCTCCAATGTATAAGGTGGTTCTACTGAATGATGATTATACACCGATGGACTTTGTCGTGGATGTGCTTAAACGATATTTCACTATGGATGAGGACAGGGCAACGGTAATCATGCTAGAGATACATACGAAAGGTCGTGCAACTTGTGGTCTTTATTCTCGTGATGTGGCTGAGACTAAAGTTGCTCAAGTTAATGATTATTCAAAAGAGTCAGGTTATCCTCTGTTATGCATGATGGAAGTTGATCGGCAGTAGGGTTGAGAGTGTAGAACGTGTATTGCATGCTGGGTTTGGTGGGGTAGAAGTATTATGTTAAGTAAAGACCTAGAAATGACGCTTAACTTGGCTTTTAAGGTGGCTCGAGAGAAGCGCCATGAGTTTATGACAGTTGAGCATTTATTGTTATCATTATTAGATAATACAGCTGCGGCAAGTGTTTTACAGGTCTGTGGGGCGGACTTAGAGCGCTTACGTCACTCGTTATCACAGTTTCTTGATGAAACAACACCGCTGATTCCAAGTAATGATTATGACCGGGATACTCAGCCGACGTTAGGGTTTCAGCGTGTATTGCAGCGTGCTGTTTTTCATGTGCAATCTGCAGGGAAAACTGAAGTCACGGGTGCTAATGTGCTTGTTGCTATTTTTGGTGAACAAGATAGCCAAGCGGTTTATTTTTTAAGACAGCAAAATATTACCCGTTTAGACGTAGTTAATTATATTTCTCATGGCATCTCTAAAATTCACGATGATGATCCAAGCGTTGATTATGATCAACCATCTCAGCAAGGTGGTGAGCGCAGTGAAGAAGCTGAAGAGGCGATGGTTGGACCATTAGAGAGTTTTGCTGTGAATCTTAATGAGAAAGCACGTCAGGGCGCTATTGATCCTCTAATTGGCCGTAATCAAGAATTAGAGCGTGTTGTCCAAGTACTCTGCCGCCGGCGTAAAAATAATCCACTCTTAGTTGGTGAAGCTGGAGTAGGAAAAACGGCCATTGCTGAAGGGCTGGCGTGGCGAATTATTGAAAACGATGTGCCGGATGTGATTAATGAAAGCGTTGTTTACTCGCTCGATCTGGGGGCATTATTAGCTGGGACGAAATATCGAGGGGACTTTGAAAAGCGCTTTAAATCTGTTTTGCGTCAGTTACAAAAAGTCAAAGATGCGATCTTATTTATCGATGAAATTCATACGATCATCGGTGCAGGTGCTGCATCAGGTGGTGTGATGGATGCGTCTAATTTAATTAAGCCGTTATTAAGCAGCGGTGAGCTAAGGTGTATGGGGTCAACGACGTATCAAGAATATCGTGGAATTTTTGAAAAAGATCGCGCTTTAGCACGGCGTTTTCAAAAAATAGATATTACTGAGCCTACTGAGGATGAAACATATCGTATTTTAAAAGGACTGAAAAGCCGTTTTGAGGCACATCACAATATTCGTTATTCAAATTCAGCCTTGAAAGTTGCTGCAGAGCTGTCTGCACGTTATATACCGGATCGATTTTTACCTGATAAAGCCATTGATGTGATGGATGAGGCGGGTGCGTATCAACGACTGCGTGAGCAGGATAAGCGTAAAAAAGTAATTACTGTGACAGATATTGAGAAAATCATCGCTAAGATGGCGCGGATTCCTGAAAAGCGTGTTTCAGCATCTGATCGTAAATCGTTAGAAAATCTTGAGCGAGATTTAAAAATACTGATTTTTGGTCAAGATGAGGCGATAGAGGCTTTGGTCTCAACGATTAAGATGTCACGGGCAGGTTTACGAGATGAAGCGAAACCGATTGGTTCGTTCTTATTTGCAGGGCCTACGGGAGTGGGAAAAACTGAAGTGTCACGCCAATTGTCCAAGTTATTGGGTGTTGAACTGATTCGTTTTGATATGTCAGAATATATGGAAAGCCATAGTGTTGCTCGCCTGATCGGTGCGCCTCCTGGCTATGTTGGCTACGATCAAGGTGGGTTATTAACAGATGCTGTCACTAAACAGCCACACTGCGTATTATTATTGGATGAAATAGAAAAAGCGCATCCAGATATTTTTAATATTTTATTACAGGTGATGGATCATGGCACGTTGACTGATAATAATGGTCGTCAGGCTGACTTTCGTCATGCCATTGTTATCTTAACGACCAATGCTGGTGCATTTGAAGAGTCTCGTGCTTCTTATGGCTTTTTTGAGCAAGATCATGCAGCAGATGGTATTGAGAGCGTAAAAAGAGCATTTTCACCGGAGTTTCGTAACCGTTTAGATTCTATTATTCGCTTTAAGCCATTATCGTTTGATGTGATTAAGCATGTGGTTGATAAACTGATTTGTGAGTTACAAGCGCAGTTAGATGACAAGGGGATTTTGCTTGATATCGATGAAGAAGCACGGGGTTGGTTAGCTGAACATGGTTATGACCATAAAATGGGAGCGCGGCCGATGAGTCGGTTGATTCAAAATGTATTAAAGCGGCCATTAGCTGAGGAGTTATTATTTGGTAAGCTCTCGCATGGCGGTGCGGTGCATATTACTCAAAAAGAGGGTGAGTTATGCTTGGATTTTCAAGAAGAAAAAGTATAAGTAAGTCGCCTTGCTATTGAGATTGAGAAAAAGCCATCGATTTGATGGCTTTTTTAATTTTTATTTTGGACTGCCTTGACTTTTACGGTCATTACCACGGAAGATAATGCGGCCTTTGCTCAAATCATAAGGAGTCATTTCGACTTTAACTTTATCACCTGTTAGAATACGAATGTAGTTCTTGCGCATGCGTCCTGAAATGTGGGCAGTGATCACATGACCATTTTCAAGTTCGACACGGAACATAGTATTTGGTAATGTTTCAAGGACAGTGCCTTCCATTTCAATGTTTTCTTCTTTTGCCATTGCTCATCTTCACTATTAAATTTTATGCAATTTCACCCTAATATTTAGGGATTTTTGCCAGAATGGGGCCTATCATACATGATTTTCAATTAAAAGTAACTAGTTAGGCTAGTCAGGGCGTTTGTAATGAGTGTATTCGCCTGTGCCCAGGTCGGTTTTAGGTGGGATTCGTCCCGATATTGCTCAAGAAAGTGGAGATAGTGAGTGCGGGAAATGTTATGGACGCCCAGTGTTGCGAGGTGAGGGTTGAGTAATTGGCAGTCAATTAGCGCAGCGTTATCGCTATGTCTACTTTTTAATAGGGCTATTAATGCTGCAAAGGCAATTTTAGAGGCGTTGCTGGTGCATTGAAACATCGATTCACCGCTAAAAATGCTGCCAGTGCTGACACCATATAGGCCGCCGACAAGCTGCTGATCTTGCCAGACTTCAATAGAGTGGGCATGACCGGCACGATGAAGTTGAGTGTATGCTTGAATCATTACGGCAGCTGATCCATGTGCCTTGATGGGCATGCGCTTTGGCACAGCTCTCAATGACTTTATTAAAGCATTGATTAACAGTGACTTGAAATACTTGTTTTTTGATTAATTTTTTAAGGCTACGTGAGAGATGGAAATCATTTGGTGCTAATACAGCTCTTAGGCTTGGACTCCACCACAAGATGGGATCTTCTTCAGTAAACCAAGGGAAGATACCTTGATAGTACGCCTTGATTATGCGTGTGGGGCTTAAATCTCCCCCGATGGCAAGTAAGCCGTCAGGGTGAGTTAGTGCTTGCTCGGGACTTGGAAAATCATGATGATCACGATTAAGCACAAAAGGTAGTTTAGTGTTTAAATTCATCAAGATAGCGCTCAGCATCAAGTGCTGCCATACAACCAGTACCTGCGGAGGTGACCGCTTGGCGGTAGATAGAATCGGCAACGTCCCCTGCAGCAAAGACACCGGGTGTGCTGGTCGCCGTTGCATTGCCTGACAACCCACCTTTGATGGTGATATAGCCACTTTCCATATCAAGTTGATCTTGAAAAATAGCGGTATTGGGTGTGTGGCCAATGGCAATAAAAACACCATTAGTTGCAAGCTCTTTCGTTGATTGATCCTGCATGTGTTTTAAACGCACGCCGGTTACACCTTGCTCGTTACCCAGTACTTCGTCTAAAGTTGCATTCCACTCTATAGTAACATTGCCACCTTCTGTTTTGGCCATAAGCTTGTCGATTAAGATTTTTTCAGCACGTAGACTGTCACGGCGGTGAACAAGCGTGACAGTCTTGGCAATGTTTGATAGATAAAGCGCTTCTTCTACTGCTGTATTACCACCGCCAATCACGACCACATCTTGGTCGCGATAGAAAAAGCCATCACAGGTGGCGCAGGCAGAGACACCACGTCCCTTATATGCTTCTTCTGAAGCTAAACCTAAATATTTAGCAGAAGCCCCTGTGCAAATGATCAGGGCATCACAACTGTATTGACCAAAGTCGCCATTTAATAATAGGGGGCGCTGTTTTAAATCAACTGACTGAATGTGGTCGAATATAACGTCTGTGCCAAAACGCTCAGCATGTTTTTGCATGCGTTCCATTAATTCTGGACCTTGCACACCTTGATCATCGCCTGGCCAATTATCGACATCAGTAGTCGTTGTTAATTGCCCACCTTGTTGCATACCTGTGATAATCACTGGCTTTAAGTTTGCGCGTGCTGCATAGACAGCTGCAGTATAGCCTGCTGGACCTGAGCCTAAGATCAGTAAGTTAAAGTGCTTTCTTTCGCTCATTTGTTATTGTGCTCCTTAATGAAATATTTCACTCATCATACGTGAAAAGCCCAGACTCTGGCTAGCCTTGTCCGATGTCTTTCGTTTTGACTCTTTTCGGCGGTATTATCCTAGATTAATAACAGTTTGTTAAATTGTTTTTTTATATTAGACTCATCGCCATAGTCAATCAGGCTGTTTTAGCCTAACTTAACTTAATCTAGCTTAAATTAATCGGGGTGTTTAAAGTTAAGTATATTCAAGCAAAAGTGAGGGGCCCACATTGGAGTACGATTATCAGAGCATTCAGCATTCATTTTTATGGCAGCGCTTGCGTGAAGGTGGGCTGATTTTGTTGGTTGCCGTTGGTGTGTTTTTGTGTATTGCATTGGCAACCTTCCATGCGGCTGATCCTGGTTGGCTCTCTTCTGGCATGAATGCGACGACGATAGCAAATGCCGGTGGACGAGTGGGCGCATGGTGTGCCGATGTACTGTTTGGTTTGTTAGGTTATTTTGCTTATACCATCCCTTTATTTATATTTTATGCTGTATATCGGTTATATCGTGACTTACGTGCTACTTTTGACCCCCCATTGTTTATCTTGCGTATCGCTGGCGGTTTGATTGCTTTATTATCTGGTAGTGCATTGTTAGCGTTGTTTGTCGTGCCTGCACATAGTTCTTTACCACAAGGTGCAGGAGGTATTCTTGGCATGTTGGTTGGTAAAGGGGTAGTGAGTGCGTTTAACCTTACTGGTGCAACAGTATTACTGATTACGGCGTTTCTTATCGCAATGACTTTATACTCAGGTATCTCTTGGATACGGCTTGTTTTAGGGTTTAAGGCCATGGTTGCCTACGGAGTAAGCGCATTACGAGATAGCTTGCAGCTACAGATGGCACGTCTGGAGAGTTTTCGTGCTGAACGTTTATTAAAGCGCCAGCAGGCTAAGCAAGAAAAAATGGCAGAAAAAGCCGCCGCAAAAGAGAAAAAAAATATAGCTAAAGCAAGTGGTGGTGATAAGAGCCAGCAAGCGTCTAGAAAAACACCGTTACTCCCTGCACTTAGAAAAGAAAAAGCCATTAATCCGCCCGTGATTGATAATTGCACTATTGAGAGTGATCAAGGTGATAAGAACGAAAAAGATGAACTGGAGCAGGCGCACTTTAACTTTGCTGTACAGAGTGAGATGAGTGCAGAGCCACCTCTTGCTTTATCACAGTCTAATAATCAACAAATCGATATGAAAGCTAACACTGAGACTAAAGTTAATGCTGAAATAATAGAGCGCGGGCCATTAGACTTGCCCGATTTAGCTTTGCTTGATGAGGGCAATCAAGATAAAAAAGGTTTGTATTCAGCCGCTGCATTGGAGGAGATGTCACGTTTGGTTGAAGGGCGTTTGGCTGATTTTGGTGTTCAGGCGGAAGTGGTTGATGTTTGCCCTGGGCCGGTGGTTACTCGTTATGAATTAGAACTTTCTCCCGGGATCAAAGCGAGCCGAGTGAGTAATTTGGCACAGGACTTGGCACGCTCTTTATTAGCACGCAGTGTGCGTGTGGTTGAAGTGATCCCAGGTAAGTCAACCATTGGTGTAGAAATACCGAATGCGAAGCGTGAATTAGTACGTTTTCGCGAAGTGCTGGAAGCTGATGTTTTTCAACAGGCTGGCTCGAGCTTGGTGCTGGCGCTGGGGCGAGATATTGCAGGCGAGGTGGTAGTGGCTGACCTTGCGCGTATGCCCCATTTACTCGTTGCTGGAACTACTGGCTCTGGGAAGTCGGTAGGTATGAATGCGATGGTCTTAAGCTTGTTATACCGAGCGACGCCTGCAGATGTGCGGATGGTGATGATAGACCCAAAAATGCTTGAGCTGTCTGTCTATGAAGGGATCCCACACTTACTTACACCGGTGGTGACGGATATGAAAGAAGCTGCTAGTGCCTTACGCTGGTGTGTGGGAGAGATGGAGCGGCGCTATCGGCTATTAGCCGCTTTAGGTGTACGTAATATCAAAGGCTATAATGATAAGGTTCTCGCAGCACAAAAGGCAGGCGCACCGTTAGTGAATCCGTTAAAAGTTAAAGCAGAGGGTGTAGAGCCTGAATTGTTGGCTAAATTGCCCTTTATCGTTGTCTTTATTGATGAATTTGCTGACATGATGATGATTGTAGGTAAAAAAGTTGAAGAGCTTATCGCGCGGATTGCACAAAAGGCACGTGCCGCTGGGATTCATCTGGTGTTAGCGACACAGCGCCCGTCCGTAGATGTGGTGACTGGACTGATTAAAGCGAATATTCCAACGCGGATGGCCTTCCAGGTATCTTCTAAAATTGACTCGCGGACGATTATTGATCAAGCAGGTGCGGAGCAGCTATTAGGTCATGGGGATATGCTCTATTTGCCGCCAGGCAGTGGAGTGCCAACACGTGTGCATGGGGCATTTATTGATGATCATGAGGTACATGCGGTAGTGCGTCAATTAAAGACGCAAGGGGTGCCTGATTATATTGCTGATTTGATTGACCAAGGGAGTGGTTTGGATGATTACGGCCAACAAGCTGGTGAGGAAAATGCGCAGGAGCAAGATGAGCTCTATGATCAAGCCGTTGAGTTTATTATCGACCAGCAAAAAGTGTCTGCATCGCTGATACAGCGGCGTTTTCGCATTGGCTACAATCGTGCTTCACGTTTGGTTGAAACGATGGAAGCTGCAGGTTTAGTTTCTGATGGCCAACACGGCCCACGAGAAGTCTTAGTTTCATCGCAGGAGGGTGTTTAAACAGTGTTTAAAATTAAGCAGTTATTTATTCAAGGTGTGTTGTTTTTGCTATGTTACGCTATGGCGATCACGGTTTCTGTTGCAGAAAATAGCACGAATAATCACCGCAATGCCGATCATAACAGTGATTTTGTAGCAGCTGCGAATTCCCATTTAGTCGAGTTTTTAAAAGCGGCCAAGACCTATCAGGCAGATTTTTGGCAAATTGGTGAAGCGGCTGCTGGTCGCCTAGAGTGTGCTTACGGCCGGTTATTATTAAAGCAACCCGGGCAGTTACTCTGGCAAGTTAAGAATATTGATTGTCAGCAAGTTCAAGCGTTCAAAGCTCCCGCTGATCAGCAATGGGATCAGATCATTTTAACAAAACAGCAGTCGGTTAAAATTTATCAGCCATTACTTGAGCAGGTCATTGAGCGTTCATTAGGAAGTTTAGATGATGCGGTTCCAGTGAAATTACTGACCGGGGCTTCGGTACAAGCGCTTGCAGGCTTTGATGTGAGAGAGCAAAGCAAGTCGGCTGATCAATCTCAATTATTTATTTTATCGCCAAAAAATAAGCAAAGTCTGGTTTCTAAAATTGAAATTGCTTTTAAAAATAAAGAACTCCAGAAAATGACAGTCTTAACGCCGCTAGGGCAGAGCACAAAATTGCAGTTTTTTAATATTAAAATTAATCAAATACTGCCCAGTTCATTATTTGAGCTTAAGTTACCTAAAGAGGTTGATATAGTTAAACAGGGTTAAAGAAGAGTAAAAAACAACCCGCCAGTACTTTATAATTAGCCACAGTCTAGCCTACTAATAAACTGATTGGTTGAATGTTGGGTTCTTGCAAAAAAGAGAAAACCTGAGCGATGCCCCCGTATGGCGGAAGATTGTATTTTTTTTATCTCGGTTATTTTTTCACTTGAATTTAGCCTATTATCTTTAATAAGCTGCATAATTTTGGCTATTGGCTCGGGAACTTGCAAAGACTCACGTACTGATATTTGAATGCGATGCCTACTGCCTCCAAACCCTAAATCAAACCCATAGCCTTGAGCTTGGTTTACAATAATGGTTTCTATATCGCTTAACTGCTGTTGTTTTTTGGTAGTTTCTTCCAATATGCGTTGTGCTTCTAGCAGCTGGATTTTCATGCACATTGTTTGACAGCTTTGGAATTCTATATCGAAATGGTGATTTCGTGGGTCAGAAAAATAGCCTTTAAATGCTTGAGATTTTTGAAGGTCATTTAAAATACTAACAAGGTCCTCCGCCGATTGTGACTGAGAAGCTTGAGCAAAAAGGCGGCCCAACAGCTTGGATTGCTCATCATTTAATGCCATTGCTCGATGGCTGATGCTTGTAGGCTGATAAAGATAGAGACTTTTTAGAAATTGAAGGGTTTTGTTGCGCGTATCATCGAAGTTTAATTCTTTCAGTTTGATGCAAGCGAGTGCTATAACTTTACTGATTAAAATGGAAGAAAGTGATGATGTGCTACTTTATTTTTAAATGATCGCCC
>LVCQ01000015.1 GCA_001644975.1 Piscirickettsiaceae bacterium NZ-RLO1 | reverse complement strand
GAACTTCGGTGAGTGTTGTTAGTTTGGCTTGAACTTTTTCCTGGGCTGCAGTGGCTAATGAATGTTGACCTTGCTTCATGTTGTGTGCGTGAATCTCTTGACTGCTGGCCGTTTGGTTGATCATCTTTTGCACAGTGCGGTTGATGGGTAATAATTCGAAAATGGCACTGCGCCCTAAAAAGCCTTGATAACAACAATAGTGACAATGATGAGCGCGGTGGCCGTAACAGTGTGAACAGAGGGTACGAATTAAGCGTTGAGCGATCACTAGATGTAAGCAGTTGGCTAAATCAAAACGGTGAATACCCATATTGCAAAGACGGTCTATGGCGTTTGCTGTTGATGAGGTGTGGAGGCTGGCGAGAACTAAATGACCCGTTTGGGCGGCACGAATGGCCATGTTGGCCGTTTCTTCATCACGAATCTCGCCGACCATGAGGATGTCTGGGTCTTGGCGGAGAAATGCTCTTAAGGCAGCTGAAAAGGTTAAACCGGTTGCTGGATTAATATTGAGTTGATTAATGCCGGGGAGCAAAATTTCTACAGGGTCTTCGGCGGTGCAGATATTCTGTGTGCCGGTATTTAGATGGTGGAGCATGCTGTATAGGGTTAACGTTTTGCCACTGCCGGTGGGGCCGGTGACTAGAATTAAGCCGTGCGGGTGTTGTAAGGCATGTTGTACGGTATGGTATTGGCTTGGTAATAAACCCAATTGATTTAGATTAGGCTGTGGGCCTGAGCCACCTAAAATGCGAATCACTAGCTTTTCACCGAACAGAGTAGGACGAGAGTTTAAGCGAAAGTGAGTTTTATCACGACCGGGGATATCCAAGTGAAAGCGGCCATCTTGAGGTTTGCGTGTTTCGGTAATGTCTAGACGTGCGAGTACTTTAATATGTGAAATAATCTGTGCACTGGATGTTTGGGGTAATGAGTGGCTATGTAAAAGCTTGCCGTCAATGCGTAGACGTATGCGGTAATCTTGCTCATAAGGCTCAAGGTGAATATCGGAAGCGCGCTGCTCGATGGCGTGCAGGATCAGCTGGTTAATATGCTGGCTGACTGAGTTTTTGGCTGTTGTTAGCTTGGTTTTGAGTTTCTCTTGCTGCAGTAAATGTTGTACGGCCGATTGCAATGCATCCGTCTCGCACAAAACAGGGTGAAAATAATGGCCGGTGAGGAGAGTGAGAGACTTAAGGGCAGTAAGATCCTGATATTGGCTGATTGCAATGAGGTGTTTGCTGTTTTTGTGATAAAAGGGCAATAACCGATGCTTGCGTACCCAGTGCACAGGCACTGGGCCAAGGTCTATGGTGTGTGTATCAATTTGATTTAGGTCAAGCTCGGTCAAACCTAGTATTTTAAGTTGCTGGGACATGCTTGATTACCTAATGTGTTATAGCAGTTCGAGCTTAGCCGTTTTGAAAGTCTCCCCAGACGAGGGTGTTGTTAGCAAAGGTGCCGATGGCTTGGCGGGATTTACCGGTGCTATCGTCTTCTGCTTCAATGGTGATGGTTTGTTTAGTTTGATTTGGCGAAATGGTCAATGTGACTTGATTGCTGGCATTAGGTGGGGCTGGGAAGTGGTATTTTTCCATGCTTGAGTTGCTTAAGTCCATGTCACTATTGATTTGGCCGCTTTCGCCAATGGCAATGGCAACAGGCGCTTTATAAGCGGCAATAGTGGCATCAAGAGCAGCATTTTTTGCCCGTGAGACATATTCTTGATAGCTTGGCACTGCAATGGCAATTAAAATGCCAATAATGGCAACAGCGACCATGATTTCTATGAGGGAGAAGCCAAGTTGGTTGCGGTTTTTGGATCTATTCATCGTTCACTCCATGAAACGTGGTTTTTTCCTAGTCTATAGAAATATGACGCTAAAAGGAAACTATAAAATATAAAGTGAAGGTGTGCAAATGAGTTGTTCATTATATTGATATTGTTTAATGGTGAGATGTTGTTACAGCACTATAGTAGTTTAATAGTTTGGTAATGGTTTGGTTTGGTGTTTTTTTGGGAAATATGGCAAATAGCTGAGGAATAATTGAGGATTAACGACGTTATAAAATAAAGTTGACAAAATGCTTGTCTTTTTCTGCGAAGTCATTATAATATGCCTGCGTTGACCTGGTTCACACAGGAAAACCTAAGTAAAGTCATTGACTTTACTTAGAGAAAAGCTATAATGCTTAACCTTAAATGGTGGGGTTCCCGAGCGGTCAAAGGGACCAGACTGTAAATCTGGCGGCTCAGCCTTCGAAGGTTCGAATCCTTCTCCCACCACCACGCGGGTATAGTTAAATGGTAGAACCTCAGCCTTCCAAGCTGATGATGCGGGTTCGATTCCCGCTACCCGCTCCAATCCTATATTTAAGATTAAAGTATTTTGGCCCATATAGCTCAGGCGGTAGAGCACTTTCTTGGTAAGGAAGAGGTCACCAGTTCGAGTCTGGTTATGGGCACCACTTTGTGGCAGGCTTGTGAAGCGGCTAGTATTTTGTTAAAATACTGACCGATATTTCCGTAGGCTAGTGGCTCAATTGGTAGAGCAGCGGTCTCCAAAACCGCAGGTTGGGGGTTCGAGTCCCTCCTAGCCTGCCATTATTTTTCTTAGGTGTACGTCACATATGACTGTGAAAGTTGAACTGAAAAGTCGTTTTGACAAATTAAAATGGGCATTGGTTTGCCTTTTAGTTGTTGCGGCTGCGGGAGGAAACTTTTATTTTTCATCCTATGCATTATCATTACGGGCAGGGGCAGTACTCGTCATTGTTGTTGCCGCTTTAGCGATTGCAAGCTTGACAGGCAAAGGCCGGCAAGCTATCGATTTTTTGCGTGAAGCGCGTATTGAGTTGCGTAAAGTTGTTTGGCCGGCGCGTAAAGAAGTTCAGCAGACGACCATGATTGTTGGTGCGTTTGTTGTTGTTGCTGCGCTTGTGCTGTGGGGCGTGGACTCCATTAGTGCCTGGGCAATTAAACATGTTTTATTTACATAGGTGAAAAAAATGTCAAAGCGTTGGTATGTTGTTCAAGCGTATTCGGGCTATGAAAAGCGCGTGGTAAACTTGCTCAACGAACATATGAAAGCTGCAGGCTTAGAAGATAAGTTTGGTGAAATCCTTGTGCCCACTGAAGAAGTGATTGAAATGCGCTCTGGGCAAAAGCGTAAAAGTGAGCGTAAATTTTTTCCTGGTTATGTGTTGGTTCAAATGGAAATGGATGAAGAGGCGTGGCATTTAGTGCGGAATGTGCCTCGTGTTCTAGGTTTTATTGGTGGCACGGCAGAGCGCCCAGCACCGATTACTGATGCAGAAGCAGATCGAATTCTAGATCGCTTGAAAGATGGCGAGAATAAGCCGCGGCCGAAAACATTATTTGAGCCGGGTGAGATTATCCGTGTTATCGATGGCCCGTTTGCAGACTTTAACGGTACGATTGAAGAAGTGGATTATGAAAAGAATAAGGTGAGTGCGGCGATTTCTATTTTTGGTCGCTCGACACCGGTCGAACTTGATTTTAGTCAAATTAGCAAAGATATTGACTAAAAAGTAAAGTGACGTTGATAACCCTGTGATGGCTGTATGATTGGCCGTCATGGGGTTTTGTTGGCTCTGTATGGTCAAAAGTATAGAGCGTGGGGAGTTCTGAGCTTATTAATATTGGTCATCAGAACGTAGGTACCCGTATTGTGGAGTTATAAATAGCATGGCTAAAAAAGTATCCGCCTATATTAAACTGCAAGTGGCTGCAGGCAAGGCAAATCCTAGTCCGCCAGTAGGTCCTGCGTTAGGTCAACATGGTGTGAATATCATGGAGTTTTGTAAAGCGTTTAATGCGAAAACACAAAACTTAGAAGCGGGCGCGCCGGTTCCGGTGGTAATTACCGTTTATAGTGATCGTAGTTTTACTTTTGAAACGAAAACACCTCCTGCGTCTTATTTATTGAAGAAAGCAGCGAAATTGCAAAAAGGTTCGGGTACACCGAATTTAAATAAAGTGGGTAAAGTTTCTCGTGCTCAGCTTGAAGAAATCGCTGAGATTAAAATGCCTGACTTAACTGCATCTAGTATGGATGCGGCTGTACGTACGATTGCAGGCACTGCACTACGTATGGGTCTTGAAGTGGAAGGGGTATAAGTTATGGCGAAATTAACAAAGCGTGCGAAGCTGATTGCTGAAAAAGTTGAAGCAGGCAAGCAATATGAAATTATTGAAGCGTTTAATTTATTAGGCGAAATATCTTCAGTAAAATTTAAAGAATCAGTTGATGTTAGCGTTAACCTGGGTATTGATCCGCGTAAATCTGACCAGGTGGTGCGTGGTGCGACCGTATTACCACATGGTACAGGTAAAGATGTGCGTGTTGCCGTGTTTGCTCAAGGTGCGAATGCTGAAGCGGCAAAAGCGGCGGGTGCAGATATTGTTGGCTTTGAAGATTTAGCTGAAGAAGTGAAAAAAGGCAATCTGAATTTTGATGTAGTGATTGCATCTCCTGATGCGATGCGTATCGTTGGTCAGTTGGGTCAAGTGCTAGGCCCGCGCGGTTTAATGCCTAACCCAAAAGTGGGTACGGTCACGCCTGATGTTGCAGGTGCTGTGCAAAATGCTAAAGCCGGCCAAGTACGTTACCGCGCTGATAAAACGGGTATTATCCATGCGAGCATTGGTAAACTTGGCTTTGATACGGTTAAATTGAAAGAGAATTTGGAAGTACTTTTAGTTGCGTTGCAAAAGGCAAAGCCTGCATCGGCTAAAGGTGTCTATATGAAGAAAGTAACGGTCTCAACAACAATGGGACCTGGCCTTGCGGTTGATCAAGCGACTTTAGCTGTTAAGTAATTAACTGAAGTTGCTTGGTCGATTGCGGCCATTTCGCTTGTGCAGTGACTTGAGGTTTTAATGATCTTGATGGTAACTGTGCAAACGTCCAAGACCGTAGGTGCTTTTTGAAAAAGAAGCTTAATGAGTAAATCGCCTACGCAGACGGTGATGACCTAATTGCTTAGCAAATGATTCACCGGCTGTCATGGTTAAACAGGATGCTTTAATGTTATTTTGAAGCATTGATTTTAGAGGTAAGAAAAGCATGGCGCTGAATCTTGAACAAAAGAAAGCCATTGTTACTGAGGTAAATACAGTAGCACTGGCGTCAGTCTCTGCAGTAGCAGCAGAGTACCATGGCTTAACTTCTAATGACATGAACAGCTTACGTAAGCAGGCGCGCGATGCCGGGGTAAGCCTGCGCATCGTGCGTAATACGCTCGCTCGTCGTGCGGTAGAGGGAACTTCTTTTGAGTGCATGAAAGAAAAGTTTACAGGTCCTTTGATCTTAGCTTTTGCACCAGAAGAAAACCCATCTGCAGCAGCACGTTTAGTACGTGACTTCGCAAAAACGAATAAAGCGCTAGACACTAAATCATTGGCTTTAAATGGTGATTTAATGGAAGCGTCTGAGCTTGATAAGCTTGCGAAGATGCCAACACGTGATGAGGGTATTTCAATGTTAATGGGCTTAATGAAAGAGCCTGTTGCAAAGCTTGCGCGTACGATTGCGGCTGTTCGTGATCAGAAAGAAGCCGAAGCTGCGGCATAATTCTATTTATTTTTTTGTTAAACTAATGTGGGAGTCATTAAAATGGCTGTAACTCAAGACGATATTTTAAGTGCAATTGCAGATATGAAAGTTTCTGAAGTTGTTGAATTAATTGAAGCAATGGAAGAAAAATTTGGTGTAACTGCAGCTGTTGCAGCGGCTGCGCCGGCTGCTGATGCGGGTGCTGCGGTTGAAGAGCAAACTGAATTTGACGTTGTCATGAAAGAGTTTGGTGGTAACAAAGTCGGTGCGATTAAAGCAGTTCGTGCGATCACAGGCTTGGGCTTAAAAGAAGCTAAAGCGATGGTTGAAAGTTGCCCAGCAACAGTTAAAGAAGGTGTTTCTAAAGAAGAAGCTGAAGAAGTTAAGAAGCAGCTTGAAGAAGCGGGCGCGACTGTCGAACTTAAATAATGTTCGATTGTACAGGCTAAAGCAAAGGGCTGACACTAGTGTCAGCCCTTTCGCTGTTGGCCTTTTACTGAAGTTATGTTATTCTGTCACGTTCGTTGGCGGGCAGTTTACTAAGAAGTTGAATTTAAATTAGTAGACGGCTTAACTGACTCAGTTAAACTATAAAAACAGTAGTAAGCAGTTTTAAAAGATATCTTGTGTTTTCCTGATAAATAAAGCTTTTTATTTAATTTAAAGCTTTTCATAACTTGATCAAGCTTTAGGAGCCCCAATGGCCTACTCCTACACTGAAAAGAAGCGAATTCGTAGGGAGTTTGCTAAACTTCCTCACGTGTTAGATGTTCCTTACCTTTTGTCTATTCAAAAGGATTCCTATCAACAATTTTTGCAGCGAGGCGTGAATTTAGAAAAGCGTCTTGAGTCCGGTTTACATGCTGCCTTTTCATCTGTATTGCCGATTGCAAGCTTCTCTGGAAGTGCTGAGTTGCAATACGTTGACTATCGTTTAGGTGAGCCGCTGTTCGACGTGAGAGAATGTCGAATTCGTGGTATCAGTTATGCTGCACCTTTGCGTGTTAAGCTGCGCTTGGTGATCTACGATAAAACAGCATCTGGCGATGCAAAAGTGGTTAAAGACATCAAAGAGCAAGAAGTCTATATGGGTGAACTACCCTTAATGACTGAAAATGGTACATTTATTATTAATGGAACTGAGCGTGTGATTGTTTCTCAATTGCATCGTTCGCCGGGTGTGTTTTTCGATCATGATCGAGGCAAAACGCACTCATCAGGAAAGCTTCTGTTCTCTGCACGAGTGATTCCTTATCGTGGCTCTTGGCTCGATTTTGAATTTGACCCTAAAGATTTACTGTATGTGCGTATTGATCGCCGCCGTAAACTTCCTGCGACTATCTTATTGCGTGCGTTAGGTTATAGCGCAGAAGAGATTTTAGATATTTTCTTTGAGACAACTGCGTTTTATCTTGGTGATAAAGGCGTTGAGATGGAGTTGGTTCCTGAGCGCCTGCGTGGTGAAACGGTTGCTTTTGATATTAAAGATGAGCATGGTAATGTGCTGGTTGAAGAAGGCCGCCGTGTGACTGTTCGTCATGTGAGTAAGATGGCAGAAGCCGGTTTAAAGAAACTGGTTGTGCCAGCGGATTACATTTTAGGTAAAGCCTTAGCACATGACATTGTCAGTAGTGATGGTGAGATTGTTGCGGCGGCCAATAGTGAAATTAGCCCCGATTTATTGGCGGCTGTTCACAAGGCCGGTGTACGTGAAGTGCGCGTGATCTATACCAATGATATGGATCGCGGACCATACATCTCTGATACGTTGCGCGCTGATCCGACCACATCGCAGATGGAAGCCTTGGTTGAAGTGTATCGAATGATGCGTCCAGGTGAGCCACCAACGAAAGAAGCAGCAGAGAACTTAATTAATACGTTATTCTTTTCAGAGGATCGCTATGATTTGTCCTCCGTAGGGCGTATGAAATTTAATCGCCGTATTGGTCGCTCGGATATTAATGGTGAGGGTGTGCTGTCAAAAGAAGATATTTTGGCGGTGATGAAGACCTTGATTGAAATTCGTGATGGTAAAGGCCAAGTGGATGATATTGATCACTTGGGTAATCGTCGGGTACGTTCTGTTGGTGAGATGGCTGAAAACCAATTCCGTGTTGGTTTGGTGCGTGTAGAGCGTGCAGTGCGTGAGCGCTTAGGGATTGCAGAATCTGAAAACTTGATGCCGCAAGACTTAATTAATGCCAAGCCCGTTTCGGCTGCCATTAAAGAGTTCTTTGGCTCGAGCCAATTATCTCAGTTTATGGATCAGAATAATCCACTGTCTGAAATTACTCATAAACGCCGTGTTTCGGCCTTAGGTCCAGGTGGTTTAACCCGTGAGCGCGCTGGCTTTGAGGTGCGTGACGTACATCCAACACACTATGGTCGAGTTTGTCCGATTGAAACGCCTGAGGGGCCAAACATCGGTTTGATTAACTCGTTGGCAACGTACGCTAGAACCAATGAATATGGTTTCTTAGAGACGCCGTATCGTCGAGTTGCTGATGGCAAGGTCACCGGTGAAGTTGATTATTTATCTGCGATTGAAGAAGCTCGGCATATTATTGCTCAGGCCAATGCGACTGTCGGTGAAGACGGTAGCTTAACTGATAGCTTATTGCACTGTCGCCAATCGGGTGAAACCTTCTTTACCACAGCAGATAAAGTCGATTATATGGACGTGGCACCACGGCAAATGGTTTCTGTGGCCGCGTCGATGATTCCGTTCTTAGAGCATGATGATGCGAACCGAGCCTTGATGGGATCGAACATGCAACGTCAAGCAGTGCCGACCTTAATTTCTGAAAAGCCAGTGGTTGGAACCGGTGTTGAGCGCACGGTTGCAGTGGATTCTGGTGTGACGGTTGTTGCTAAACGGGGCGGTGTGATTGATTCTGTTGATGCAACACGTATTGTTGTGCGTGTAGATGATGCTGAAACAGATGCTGGTGAAGCAGGGGTTGATATTTATAATCTGACTAAATATACCCGTTCGAACCAAAATACCTGTATTAATCAGCGGCCACTCGTGTGTAATGGTGATGTAATCGCCAAAGGTGATGTTTTAGCGGATGGTCCATCGACGGACTTGGGTGAACTTGCTTTAGGTCAGAATATGTATGTGGCCTTTATGCCGTGGAATGGCTATAACTTCGAGGATTCGATTCTTATTTCTGAACGTGTGGTTGAAGAAGATCGCTTTACTACAATTCATGTTGAAGAGTTGGTCTGTATTGCTCGGGATACCAAATTAGGGCCAGAGGAAATCTCTCCTGATATTCCAAATGTTGCTGAAAGTTCGCTGGCTAAATTGGATGAGTCGGGCATTGTCTTTGTTGGTGCAGAAGTGAAAGCCGGTGATATTTTAGTTGGTAAGGTGACACCGAAAGGTGAAACACAGCTGACTCCGGAAGAAAAACTTTTGCGTGCGATTTTTGGTGAAAAAGCCTCTGATGTCAAAGATACGTCACTGCGCATGCCTACGGGTATGTCCGGAACGGTAATTGATGTACAGGTCTTTACTCGTGATGGTGTTGAAAAAGACGAGCGAGCTAAAGAGATCGAAGAAGCAGAGCTGGAAATGTTTCGTAAAGACTTGCGTGATGAAGTACGTATTCGCGAAGCGGATGTGTTGCAACGTTTACGCAGAATGCTTGTCGGCCAAGTAACCATTGGTGGCTCGGGCTTAAAAGCCGGGGCAACTATTTCAGCGGCTGATATTGATGATCTGTCTGCGGAAAGACTGTTCACCATTCGTCTGCAAGATGAAAAGTTAAGTGATCAATTAGAGCGTATTCAAGATCATTTTGCTGATATTCGTAAAGAATTTGAGCAGCGTCTTGAAGAAAAGCGCTTGAAAATCACTCAGGGCTCGGATTTGGCACCCGGTGTATTGAAAATCGTTAAGACGTATATTGCCGTTAAGCGTCGCATTCAGCCGGGCGATAAGATGGCCGGTCGTCACGGAAACAAAGGGGTGATCTCGCAGATTGTTCCAGTGGAAGATATGCCGCATGATAAAAACGGTCGTCCAGTGGATATTTGCTTGAACCCGCTTGGGGTGCCGTCGCGAATGAATATTGGTCAGATTCTAGAGACTCACCTAGGTTGGGCAGCGAAAGGTCTTGGCGAGCGCATTGGCGAGATGCTTGATGAGCAACGTGAGGTTGCTAAGGTTCGTGAGTTCTTAGATCGGGTGTATAACGGTGATACTGTGCATCCAGAAGATCTAGATTCTTTGACAGATCAGGAAGTGTTAGCTTTAGCCCACAACCTGCGTAAGGGTGTACCGATGGCAACACCAGTCTTTGATGGGGCGGCTGAAACGCAAATCAAAGGCATGTTAAAGCTTGCAGGTTTACCTGAATCAGGTCAGACCATTTTGTATGATGGTCGCACGGGTGAGCAGTTTGATCGTCCGGTGACGGTGGGTTACATGTACATGCTGAAATTGAATCACTTAGTGGATGATAAGATGCATGCACGTTCAACAGGCTCTTATAGTTTGGTGACGCAACAGCCGCTCGGTGGTAAAGCACAGTTCGGTGGTCAGCGTTTTGGTGAGATGGAGGTCTGGGCGCTTGAAGCTTATGGTGCCGCTTACACCTTACAAGAGATGCTGACGGTGAAATCCGATGATGTGGGTGGACGAACTAAAGTCTATAAGAACATCGTTGAAGGGGATCACCGTATGGAACCAGGTATGCCTGAGTCCTTTAATGTATTAGTGAAAGAAATCCGCTCACTGGGTATCGATATCGAGCTTGAGCAAGAGTAATCATCGCGGCGTGCTTATCAATAATATTGAGCACGCCCCGTTCTTCAACGCGGGAGAACAGCCTTGAAAGATTTATTGGGTATGGTAAAGCGTGGTGCACGCTTTGAAGATTTTGATGCAATTCGTATTGGCCTTGCATCCCCTGACATGATACGTTCGTGGTCTTATGGTGAAGTGAAAAAACCAGAGACTATTAACTATCGAACATTTAAGCCAGAACGTGATGGCTTGTTCTGTGCAAAAATCTTTGGACCGATCAAAGATTATGAGTGCTTATGTGGCAAGTATAAGCGTTTAAAGCATCGTGGTGTAATCTGTGAGAAGTGTGGTGTTGAAGTTGCACCAACTAAAGTGCGTCGTGACCGCATGGGGCACGTTGATCTGGCCAGTCCAGTTGCGCATATTTGGTTCTTGCGTTCACTACCATCGAGAATTGGCACCTTGCTTGATATGACCTTGCGTGATATCGAGCGTGTGCTTTATTTTGAAGCTTTTGTGGTGATTGAGCCAGGCATGACGGCGCTAGAAAAAGGCCAAATGCTGTCTGATGAAGAGTATTTAAATGCCTTAGAGCAGTATGGTGATGAATTTGATGCACGTATGGGTGCAGAGGCCATTAAGATTATTCTAAAAGAATTAAATCTTGAGGCTGAAATTACTACGCTACGTGATGAGCTGCCAACGACCAACTCAGAAACACGGATTAAGAAAATCACCAAGCGGTTAAAATTATTGGAGGCTTTTGCTGCTTCTGGTAATAAACCGGAGTGGATGGTGATGGATGTGTTGCCGGTGTTGCCACCTGATTTGCGCCCATTGGTGCCCTTGGATGGCGGACGTTTTGCAACCTCTGACCTGAATGATTTATATCGTCGGGTGATTAACCGTAATAATCGCTTAAAGCGCTTATTAGAACTTGCTGCACCGGATATCATTGTTCGCAATGAAAAGCGGATGTTGCAAGAGTCTGTGGATGCCCTTTTAGATAACGGGCGTCGTGGCCGTGCGATTACAGGTTCTAATCGCCGTGCGCTTAAATCACTTGCGGATATGATTAAAGGTAAACAAGGGCGTTTTCGTCAAAACCTTTTGGGTAAGCGTGTTGATTACTCTGGCCGCTCGGTGATTGTGGTTGGTCCGACGTTGCGTTTGCATCAATGTGGTTTGCCGAAAAAGATGGCGTTAGAGTTATTTAAGCCGTTTATCTTTAGTAAGTTACAGTTCCGAGGCCTCGCGACGACGATTAAAGCGGCGAAAAAGCTAGTTGAAAAAGAAGCTGCTGAGGTTTGGGATGTTCTTGATGAAGTGATTCGTGAGCATCCGGTGTTGCTTAACCGCGCGCCAACCTTACACCGTTTAGGTATTCAGGCGTTTGAACCGGTGTTGATTGAAGGGAAGGCAATTCAGTTGCATCCATTGGTTTGTGCCGCTTATAACGCTGACTTTGATGGTGACCAAATGGCGGTGCATATTCCGTTGACGGTTGAAGCGCAGTTAGAAGCGCGTGCCTTGATGATGTCGACGAATAATATCCTTTCGCCAGCATCTGGTGATCCGGTGATTGCACCTTCTCAAGACGTTGTCTTAGGTATTTATTATACAACGCGCGATAGGATCAATGCCAAAGGTGAAGGCATGGTCTTTGCCGATATTCAAGAAGCAGAGCGTGCCTATCAGGCGGGTGTTGCTGAGTTGCATGCGCGCGTGAAGGTCCGTATTACTGATTTTGTCCGTGATGACAATAAAGAATTGATTAAACGCACTCAGCTGACTGAGACTACGGTGGGTCGTGCTTTATTGTTTACGATTGTGCCTGATGGCATTCCGTTTGATATGGTTAATAAAGCGATGGGTAAAAAACAAATCGCTGGCCTATTAGATGAGTGTTATCACAATGTGGGCTTAAAAGAGACGGTTGTGTTTGCTGATCAGCTGATGTATGCCGGTTTTCGTTATGCAACACGCTCGGGTGTTTCGGTTGGCATTGATGATATGGTGGTACCTGAAGCGAAGACAGCGATTGTTGATGAAGCTGAAGCGCAAGTGCGCGAGATTACTGAGCAATACGCGTCGGGCTTGGTAACTGCTGGTGAGCGCTACAATAAAGTGGTCGATATTTGGTCACGTACGAATGACAGTGTTAAGAAAGCAATGATGGAAAACCTGTCTAAAGATCAAGTGGTTGACGCTGAAGGTAATACAGTAGAGCAAGTCTCATTTAATTCTGTTTACATGATGGCAGACTCGGGTGCACGTGGTTCGCAAGATCAGATGCGTCAGTTGGCCGGTATGCGGGGTTTGATGGCAAAACCGGATGGTTCGATTATTGAAACGCCGATTATTGCTAATTTCCGTGAAGGTCTAAACGTACTCCAATACTTTATTTCCACTCACGGTGCCCGTAAAGGTTTGGCCGATACCGCATTAAAAACAGCGAACTCTGGGTACCTTACCCGTCGTTTGGTGGACGTAGCGCAAGATGTTGTCGTCACTGAAGTTGATTGTGGTACCGAAGAAGGCTTACTTATGACCCCACTTATTGAAGGGGGTGATGTTGTTGTACCATTAGCGGATCGCTTAATTGGTCGTTCTTGCGCTAAAGATGTGATTTCACCGGCGGGTGAGGTCGTGCTTGAGAAAGGTACTTATCTGGACGAGCATGCGGTGAAGCGTATTGATGAAGCCGGCGTTTATGAGGTTGTTGTACGCTCGCCAGTCACCTGTGAGACGCGCCGCGGCATCTGCTCAACTTGTTATGGCCGTGACTTAGCGCGTGGTCATCGGGTGAACTCAGGTGAAGCCGTGGGTGTAATTGCGGCACAGTCGATTGGTGAGCCAGGAACTCAGCTGACGATGCGGACCTTCCACATCGGTGGTGCTGCATCACGTTCTTCGGCGGCGAATAACATTCAGGTGAAAAATAGCGGCTTTATCCGTTTTCACAACATTAAGAAAGTTGACCGTGTCGATGGTAAATTGGTGACGATTTCGCGTTCTGGGCAGATTGCTGTGGTCGATGAACATGGCCGTGAGCGTGAGCAGTATAAGCTGCCTTATGGTTCTGACTTGATGGTGGCAGATGGTGCAGCAGTTGATGCGGGCCAAATTGTTGCCAAGTGGGATCCACACTCGCACCCAATTATCTCCGAGGTGAAAGGGCGTATTCGCTTTATTGATCTGCTCGATGGCGTATCGATGTCTCGTCAGGTTGATGAGATGACCGGGCTTTCAAGCATTGTAGTTGAAGATGCTAAGCGCTCAGGGGCGACAGGTAAAGAGCTTCGGCCAATGGTGCGCTTAGTCGATGAGCGTGGCGATGATTTATGTATTCCAAATACGAATATTGCTGCCAGTTATAACCTGCCGACGGGTGCGGTCTTAAATCTTGAAAATGATGCTGAAATAGGTGTGGGTGATGTTATTGCCCGTATTCCGCAAGAAGGCTCGAAAACGCGTGATATTACCGGGGGTCTGCCACGAGTGGCTGACTTATTCGAAGCGCGGATTCCTAAAGAAGCGGCTGTGTTGGCTGAAATTTCGGGGGTTGTTAACTTTGGTAAAGAGACTAAAGATAAGCGCCGTTTGGTGATCACACCGCCTGAAGGTGAAGCGTTTGAAATTTTAGTGCCAAAGTGGCGGCCGTTGAATGTCTTTGAAGGTGAGCAAATTGAAAAAGGCGAGGTTCTCGTTGATGGTGAGCCTAGCTCACACGATATTTTGCGCTTAAAAGGCGTGCGAGCGCTTGCAGATTATATCGTGAATGAGATTCAAGATGTTTATCGACTTCAGGGTGTAAAAATTAATGATAAGCACATTGAGGTGATCTTACGCCAAATGTTACGCAAGGTCATGGTGACCATGGCGGGCGATACTAAATTGCTCGTTGGCGAGTTGGTTGAAGACTATCAGGCGCTTGAAGAAAATGAGCGCTTAGCAGATGACCAAGTGCCGGCGCATTTCACGCCGATGTTACTGGGTATTACTAAAGCCTCGCTTTCGACCGAATCCTTTATCTCAGCAGCATCTTTCCAAGAGACGACGCGTGTCTTGACTGAAGCGGCTGTGACAGGAAAACGTGATGACCTACGTGGTCTGAAAGAAAATGTGATCGTCGGTCGACTGATTCCTGCGGGAACAGGCTTGGCGTATCACAAAGAGCGACGTCGTAATCGTCAATTGGGATCAGTGCAAGAGATTGTTGAAGTGAAGAAGCCAACGGCCGATGATGTACAAAGTGCGTTAAGTGAAGCCTTTAAAGCCTCTGATGCTTGATCATTGCTTGGGTTTCGATTACAGTAGGCAGGCAAGTTTGTCTGTCTAAGTTCTTGGTTCTTGACAGTTATAGACAAGCTTTTTTATAATCACCCATCCGCTTTATGCGGGTGAGTGGTTTTATTACATTTTAAAAAGGTTGATTTTGGGAGTTCTATTGAATGGCAACCGTTAATCAGCTCATTCGTAAACCGCGCCAACGTCAGGTAAAGAAGACTAATGTTCCTGCGTTGCAAGCATGCCCACAACGTCGTGGTGTGTGCACACGTGTTTACACGACTACACCGAAGAAGCCAAACTCGGCTTTGCGTAAGGTAGCACGTGTACGTTTGACGAATAGCTATGAAGTATCTGCATATATCGGTGGTGAAGGCCACAACTTACAAGAGCACAGTGTTGTATTAATCCGTGGTGGTCGTGTAAAAGACTTACCGGGTGTTCGTTATCACATTGTTCGTGGTGCTTTGGATACATCGGGTGTGAATGATCGTAAACAAGGTCGTTCTAAGTACGGTACTAAGCGTCCTAAGTCTTAATTGCTAAATAAATATATTTAGACATTAAGGTTTAAGTGAGTCTAGCTGTTTGAACGAAAGTAAAACAGTTATTTTTTAAACAGGTGATTGGGATAATAGTACAATGCCTAGAAGAAGAGTTGCGGCAAAACGTGAGATTTTGCCAGATCCTAAATTCGGTAGTGAAATGCTAGCGAAGTTTGTCAATCATTTAATGATTGATGGTAAAAAATCAGTTGCTGAAAAAATTGTTTATGGTGCCATGGACGTTATTAATGAGCGTCGTAAAGGTGAGAGCCCTCTTGAAGTGTTTGAAAAAGCACTGGATGCGGTTCGTCCTGCGGTTGAGGTGAAGTCACGCCGTGTGGGTGGTGCAACGTATCAGATTCCTGTTGAAGTGCGCCCAGCCCGTCGTACGGCTTTGTCTATGCGCTGGATTGTCGATGCATCACGTAAGCGTAGTGAGAAATCTATGGGGCTTCGTTTAGCGGGTGAGTTACTCGATGCTGTGGAAGGTCGTGGAACGGCTGTTAAAAAACGTGAAGATACGCATCGCATGGCTGAGGCTAACAAGGCGTTCTCACACTACCGTTGGTAATCGAGAGGAAAGATCGTGGCACGTACAACTTCTATCGATCGTTACCGTAATATTGGTATCTGCGCTCACGTTGACGCAGGTAAAACGACTACTACGGAACGTGTATTATTTTATACCGGCGTCTCTCACAAAATTGGTGAGGTGCATGATGGCGCTGCGACTATGGACTGGATGGAACAAGAGCAAGAACGGGGTATTACAATTACTTCGGCTGCGACAACTTGTTTCTGGGCCGGTATGGACCAACAGTTCGATCAACACCGTGTAAATATCATTGATACGCCAGGACACGTTGACTTTACTATTGAAGTTGAACGTTCACTGCGTGTACTCGATGGTGCGGTTGTTGTTTTCTGTGCAACTTCAGGCGTAGAACCTCAATCTGAGACGGTTTGGCGTCAAGCGAATAAATATGGTGTCCCACGTATTGTCTTTGTGAATAAGATGGACCGTGCGGGCGCTAACTTCTTGCGTGTGGTTGATCAGATTAAAGACCGTCTAGGTGCAGCTCCTGTACCGATTCAGTTGCCGATTGGTGCTGAAGATGAGTTCGAAGGTGTGATTGATTTACTGCGGATGAAAGCAATTTACTGGAATGAAGCAGATAAAGGGATGACCTATGATCTGCGTGATATTCCAGAGCATATGCAAGACGAATGTCAGCAATGGCATGAGCAGATGGTAGAATCTGCTGCTGAAGCTTCTGAAGAATTGATGGAAAAATACCTTGAAGAAGGTGAGCTTTCTATCGAGGAAATTAAAGATGGCTTGCGTAAGCGTACTTTGAATAACGAGATTGTTTTATCATTGTGTGGTTCGGCATTTAAGAACAAAGGTGTTCAAGCGATGTTGGATGCAGTGATTGAATACTTGCCATCGCCGACTGATGTGCCTGCTATTAAAGGTATTTTAGACGATGAGAGTGAAGGTGAGCGTCCTGCTGATGATAAAGCACCGTTTTCAGCACTAGCGTTTAAAATCGCAACGGATCCATTCGTGGGTACTTTAACGTTTATGCGTTGTTACTCGGGTGTGGTGAAAAGCGGTGACTCTGTTTTAAATACCGTGAAAGGCAAGCGTGAGCGTATCGGTCGTATCGTCCAGATGCATTCGAATTCACGTGAAGAGATCAAAGAAGTGCATGCTGGTGATATTGCTGCGGCAATTGGTCTTAAGGATGTGACGACTGGGGATACGTTGTGTGCGCAAGATGCACCGATTGTGCTTGAGCGTATGGAATTCCCAGAACCAGTGATCTCGATTGCGATTGAGCCTAAATCAAAAGCTGATCAAGAAAAAATGGGTGTTGCCCTCGGTAAGTTGGCACAAGAAGACCCATCTTTCCGTGTGAAGACGGATGAGGAAACGGGGCAGACGATTATCTCAGGTATGGGTGAACTTCATCTTGATATCTTGGTTGATCGTATGCGACGTGAATTTAATGTCGAAGCGAATGTGGGTAAACCTCAAGTTGCTTACCGTGAAGCGATCCGTGCGCTCAGAGAGCAAGAAGGTAAGTTCGTACGCCAATCAGGTGGTCGTGGTCAATACGGTCATGTTTGGGTGCGTTTTGAGCCGCTTCAAAATGACAATGGTGAAGCTGAAGACGGTTTTGAGTTCGTTAATGAAATCGTTGGTGGCGTGATTCCACGTGAATACATCCCAGCCGTTGAGAAGGGCATTAAAGAGCAAATGGAAAACGGTGTACTTGCCGGTTATCCATTGATTGGTCTGAAAGCCACTTTATACGATGGATCTTTCCACGATGTTGACTCGAGTGAGATGGCATTTAAGATCGCAGGTTCTATGGCGCTAAAACAAGGTGCTTTAAATGCAAATCCAGCATTGCTAGAGCCGATGATGAAAGTTGAAGTGGTCACACCTGAGGATTATATGGGTGATGTCGTCGGTGACTTGAATCGTCGTCGTGGTATCATTCAGAGCATGGATGAGAACCCTGCAGGCAAAGTGGTTACAGCAATGGTGCCTTTGGCGGAAATGTTTGGTTATGCAACTGACATGCGCTCTTTATCACAAGGTCGTGCGTCGTACAGTATGCAGTTTGAAAAATATGCGGAAGCTCCAACTAATGTGGCTGAAGCGGTCATTAAAGAAAGAAAATCTTAATTTGTGTAACTAGAGGGGATTATTCTCATGGCAAAAGCAACCTTTGAACGTGGCAAGCCACACGTAAATGTTGGAACCATTGGCCACGTTGACCACGGTAAAACAACGTTGACTGCGGCAATCACTAAAGTTTTAACTGAAAAATTTGGTGGCCAAGCTAAAGCATTTGATGAAATTGATAATGCACCTGAAGAAAAAGAGCGTGGTATTACTATTTCTACATCTCACGTAGAGTATGAAACAGGCAGCCGTCACTACGCGCACGTGGATTGCCCAGGACACGCTGACTATGTTAAAAACATGATCACTGGTGCTGCGCAAATGGACGGAGCAATCTTAGTTGTGAATGCAGCGGATGGCCCTATGCCACAAACGCGTGAACACATCCTATTAGGCCGTCAGGTGGGTGTTCCTTACATCATCGTTTTCTTGAATAAAGTTGATATGGTTGATGATGAAGAGTTATTAGAGCTTGTTGAAATGGAAGTTCGTGAGCTTCTTAGTGAATATGACTTCCCAGGTGATGATATTCCTGTGATCCAGGGTTCTGCTTTAAAAGCACTAGAAGGCGATACATCTGACATCGGCGAAGCTGCGATCTTAAGATTGGCTGAAGCGTTAGATACGTATATCCCTGAGCCAGAGCGTGATACTGATAAGCCATTTTTAATGCCTGTAGAGGATGTATTCTCTATTTCTGGTCGTGGTACTGTAGTGACAGGTCGTATCGAGCAAGGCATTGTGAACACGGGTGATGAAGTTGAGATCGTTGGTATTCGTGATACAACGAAAACGATTGTAACGGGTGTTGAAATGTTCCGTAAGCTTCTTGACGAAGGTCGTGCAGGTGATAACGTTGGTGCGTTGTTACGTGGTACGAAGCGTGAAGACGTAGAGCGTGGTCAAGTATTGGCTAAGCCTGGTTCTATCACTCCACATACTAAGTTCGAAGCTGAAGTATATGTACTAAACAAAGAAGAAGGTGGACGTCACACTCCATTCTTTAAAGGATATCGCCCACAGTTTTACTTCCGTACAACGGATGTGACGGGTGAAGTATTCTTGCCAGAGGGCGTAGAAATGGTCATGCCGGGTGACAACATTTCTATCACTGTTGAATTGATTGCTCCAATCGCAATGGATGATGGTTTACGCTTCGCGATTCGTGAAGGTGGCCGTACTGTTGGTTCTGGTGTAGTTGCTAAGGTCGTAGAGTAATAGAGAATGGCAAACCAAAGAATTCGCATTCGTTTGAAAGCGTTCGATCATCGTTTAATTGATCGATCTACTAGTGAAATCGTTGAAACTGCAAAGCGTACGGGTGCACAAGTGCGTGGTCCAATTCCTTTGCCAACACGTAAAGAGCGCTTTACGGTTTTGATTTCTCCTCATGTTAATAAGGATGCACGTGATCAGTACGAATTGCGTACACACAAGCGCCTTGTTGATATTGTTGATCCAACAGATAAGACAGTCGATGCTTTGATGAAGCTAGATTTGGCTGCAGGTGTAGACGTTCAAATCAGTTTGGGTTAGAATGCCTGTTCTCGAGATGAATTGACCCATCCCTGCTTCTGCAGGGATGGGCGTTTTTCGAGTGTTGGAAATAATCAGCTCCGGTCAATCGAAATCGGGGTGGTGATAGAGGTAACAACGAAATGGCAATCGGATTAGTCGGTCGTAAGGCTGGGATGACACGTGTCTTTACTGAAGATGGTGCATCTATTCCTGTGACTGTGATTCAAATTGAGCCGAACCGTATTACTCAGGTGAAAGATCTTGAGCAGGACGGTTATCGTGCTATCCAAGTAACGACAGGTTCCCGTCGGGCTTCTCGCGTTAATAAGGCAGAAGCAGGACACTTTGCAAAAGCAAAGACAGAAGCCGGTCGTGGTCTTTGGGAATTTCGCCTATCAGAGGCAAACAAAGAAGAATTTTCTGTAGGCCAAGAGCTTACGGTCTCTCTTTTTGAAGCAGGTCAGAAAGTTGACGTAGTCGGCACATCAAAAGGTAAGGGATTTGCGGGTGTTATTAAACGCCACAACTTCTCTATGCAAGATGCGACTCACGGTAACTCATTATCTCACCGCGCTCCAGGATCTATTGGTCAAAACCAAACCCCAGGTCGTGTCTTTAAAGGCAAGAAAATGGCGGGTCATATGGGTGCTGAGCGTGTTACTGTTCAATCACAAGAGGTGGTTCGCGTTGATTTAGAGCGTGGCTTTGTCTTAGTGAAAGGCGGTGTACCAGGTGCGCCTGGAAGTGATGTGATTGTTCAACCTGTGGCTAAGGCATAATTGAGAGGTAAGAGAATGGAACTACAAATTCGTGTTCCGGGTCAAGGCTCTCAAGGCAATGTCCAAGTATCTGAGGATACGTTTGGCCGTGAGTTTAATGAAGCATTGATCCATCAAGTTGTCACAGCATATATGGCAGCAGGTCGTCAAGGAACTAAAGCTCAAAAAACCCGCTCTGAAGTGCGTGGTGGTGGTGCTAAGCCTTGGCGTCAAAAAGGCACAGGTCGTGCCCGTGCGGGAACGATTCGTAGCCCGATCTGGCGGACAGGTGGGGTGACTTTTGCAGCGAAACCACGTGATTTTTCGCAAAAAGTCAACCGTAAAATGTACCGTGGGGCGATGCGTTCTATCTTGTCTGAGTTGGTTCGTCAAGATCGTTTAGTCATCGTTGAAAAGTTAGCGTTGTCTGCGCCAAAAACGAAAGAATTATCAAATCTATTAAAAGAATTACAGTTAAACGATGTGTTAATTGTCTCTCATGATATAGAAGAAAAACTTTATCTAGCAGCGCGTAACTTAAAGAATGTTGATGTGCGTGATGTTTCAGGCTTAGATCCTGTAAGTCTCGTTGCATTTGATAAAGTTCTGGTGACCGTTGATGCTCTCAAGCAAATTGAGGAGGCTTTCGCATGAACCAAGAACGTTTATTAAAAGTTATTCGTGCGCCACATATTTCTGAAAAAGCGGCCAATGTTGCTGAGTCTTCACAAGTTGTGTTTAAAGTCGCAACTGATGCAACTAAGCTAGAAATTAAGCGGGCTGTTGAAACGCTTTTTAAAGTTAAAGTCAATGGTGTTACTACGGTTAATGTCAAAGGCAAAACAACACAGCGTGGCGGTAAAGTATCCGGTCGTCGTAAAGACTGGAAAAAAGCGTATGTCACTTTGCAAGATGGCCAAGAGCTAGATTTGCTCGGTGCGAAGTAGGGGAGTATTAGGTCATGGCAGTGATAAAATCAAAACCAACTTCTCCAGGTCGTCGTTTTGTTGTTAAAGTGGTTAATCCTGAGTTGCACAAAGGTGCACCTCATGCGCCGCTTCTGGTGAAGAAAAGTAAAAGTGGTGGTCGTAATAATAACGGTCGCATTACCGTTCGCCATATCGGTGGTGGACATCGTCAACATATTCGTATCGTTGACTTTAAGCGTAATAAAGACGGCATTTCTGCGAAAGTTGAGCGTTTAGAGTATGATCCAGGTCGTAGTGCACATATCGCACTGATCTTGTTTGCCGATGGTGAACGTCGTTATATTCTAGCGCCGAAAGGCTTAAAAGCAGGTGATCCTGTTGTTAGTGGTGAAGAATCGCCGATTAAAGTAGGTAATTGTTTACCTATTCGTAATATTCCATTAGGTTCGGTGATTCATAATATTGAGTTGAAGCCTGGTAAAGGCGGTCAAATGGCTCGCAGTGCAGGAACGTCTGCACAGCTGGTGGCTCGTGAGGGTCGTTATGCAACTTTGCGTCTACGCTCAGGCGAGATGCGCAAGGTGCTGGTTGAGTGCCGTGCGACGATTGGTGAAGTATGCAACTCAGAGCATAACTTGCGTTCATTAGGTAAAGCAGGTGCTAAGCGTTGGCGTGGTGTTCGTCCAACCGTTCGCGGTGTGGCAATGAACCCGGTAGATCACCCACACGGTGGTGGTGAAGGTCGTACGTCTGGTGGTCGTCATCCTGTCACTCCGTGGGGTGTGCCTACGAAAGGTAAGAAGACTCGCCGTAATAAGCGTACGGACAAGTTCATTGTTCGTCGTCGTAATAAGTAAGTTGGAGGAGTAACTCGTGCCACGTTCATTGAAAAAAGGGCCTTTTGTTGATCTCCACTTGATTAAAAAAGTGGAATCAGCTGCTGCTTCTAACAGTAAGCGACCTATTAAGACTTGGTCTCGCCGTTCTATGATTCTTCCAGATATGGTTGGCTTGACGATTGCGATTCATAATGGTCGCCAGCATGTCCCTGTGTATGTCACAGATCAGATGGTTGGGCATAAGCTAGGTGAGTTTGCGCCTACGCGTGCTTACCGTGGCCATGCCGCTGATAAGAAAGCGAAGAGGTAAAGGTGATGGAAGCAGTCGCTAAATTAAAATACGCGCGTGTATCACCGCAGAAAGTAAGATTAGTTGTTGACCAGATTCGCGGTTTACCT
Source organism: Piscirickettsiaceae bacterium NZ-RLO1 (assembly GCA_001644975.1). GTDB lineage: Bacteria > Pseudomonadota > Gammaproteobacteria > Piscirickettsiales > Piscirickettsiaceae > Piscirickettsia. The sequence goes on along the minus strand of LVCQ01000015.1, from coordinate 12,612 downwards.
GTAAACCGTGCTTTGGACATCTTGACGTTTAGCAATAAGCAAGTCGCTCAAGATGTGAAAAAAGTCCTCGAGTCTGCAATCGCGAATGCTGAACATAACGAAGGTGCTGATGTTGATGAGTTGAAAGTGTCCAAAGCTTTCGTCGACGAAGGTCCACGTTTGAAGCGTATGCGTGCTCGTGCTAAAGGCCGTGTTAACATTATCGTGAAACGTACCTGCCATATTACGGTTCAGGTCGCCGATTGCTAGGAGAGAGACTCCATGGGTCAGAAGGTTCATCCTACCGGGATTCGTCTTGGTATTGTTAAAGATTGGACTTCAAAATGGTATGCAGATTCACGAACTTATGCGGATAAGCTTTATAGCGATATTCAAGTTCGTGACTTCTTGAAGAAGAAGCTTGCTAATGCAGCAGTTAGCCGCATTCAGATTGAACGTCCTGCGCAAAATGCGCGTATTGTCATTCATACTGCCCGTCCAGGCATCGTCATTGGTAAGAAAGGTGAAGATGTTGAGACATTGCGTGCAGAAGTGACAAAAATGATGGGGATTCCTGTACATATCTCTATCGAAGAAGTGCGCAAGCCAGAAATTGATGCAACTTTGGTTGCTGAAAGTATTGCGCAACAGCTCGAACGTCGTGTGATGTTCCGTCGGGCGATGAAGCGTGCGGTACAAAATGCCATGCGCATCGGTGCAAAAGGGATTCGTGTTCAGGTGTCAGGCCGCTTAGGTGGTGCTGAGATTGCGCGTACTGAGCGCTACCTTGAAGGCAGCGTACCTTTGCATACGTTCCGTGCGGATGTGGATTATGGTACGGCCGAGGCATTAACGACTTACGGTATTATTGGTGTGAAAGTGTGGATATTCAAAGGCGAGATCTTAGGTCGCGTTGATGATTTAACTGCACTTTCTCTAGAAAAACCTGGGCAAAGACCTGCTGGAGGCGGCCGCAAGGCTAAATCTGGTAAGAAGCGTCCAGCCGCAGCGAAGTAGGGAGTAGTTAATCATGTTACAACCGAAACGTACCAAGTTCCGTAAGCAATTTAAGATGCGTAATCGTGGCATTGCAACGCGTGGTGCGGATGTTAGCTTTGGTGAATTTGGCTTAAAAGCCACGGGGCGTGGTCGTATCACGGCTCGCCAAATCGAAGCTGCACGTCGTGCGATTAACCGTCATGTGAAACGAAGTGGTAAGATCTGGATCAGAATTTTCCCTGATAAACCAGTATCTAAAAAACCACTTGAGGTTCGTATGGGTAAAGGTAAGGGAAGTGTGGAACTTTGGGTATCCCAAATCCAACCTGGCCGTGTCCTTTACGAAATTGAAGGGGTGCCTGAAGAAATTGCACGTGAAGCGTTTCGCTTAGCCGCTGCAAAACTTCCGGTATCAACAACCTTTGTGAAACGGACGGTAATGTAATGAAAGCGCAAGAATTGAAACAAAAAAGTACAAGTGAACTTCAAAGTGAGTTACTTGAACTTCTTCGTGAGCAGTTCAATCTTCGCATGCAGCATGGTTCTGGCCAATTGGCTCAGAATCATTTGCTGAAAAACGTGCGTCGTAATATTGCTCGAGTTAAAACCGTTCTTCATGAGAAGAAAAGAGCAGGTGCCGCATAATGAGCGAGAAAAAGATCGTCCGTATGATGACTGGCCGTGTGGTCAGCTCAAAGGGTGATAAATCAATCACTGTGCTAGTTGAGCGTCAAGTTCGTCACGCCCTTTACGGTAAAGTAATGCGTCGTTCAACGAAGCTCCATGCTCATGACGAGACTAATCAATGTCAAGAAGGAGACATCGTCACTGTTCGTGAATGCCGTCCTCTTTCTAAAACGAAGACATGGATGCTGGTCTCAGTTGATGAGCGTGCCAATTAGAACAACGTAGTTTAAGTACCTAGTTATAAACTAGGGCTTTTTATTTTTACAGACGATGCTATAATGCACCCTTTGTTAGGGGTGCAATTGTTGTATCTTTTTGTTTTGGAGAACAGCCATGATTCAGATGCAGACTGAGCTTCAAGTCGCTGATAATAGCGGCGCTCGTCGTGTTGAGTGTATCAAGGTGCTTGGCGGTTCCAAACGTCGCTACGCTGGTGTAGGCGATATTATTAAAGTAACCGTTAAAGAAGCAATCCCTCACGGGAAAGTTAAAAAAGGCCAAGTATTAAATGCCGTAGTCGTACGCACTAAGAAAGGTGTACGTCGTTCAGATGGTTCTGTCATTCGTTTTGATGGCAATGCTGCTGTGTTATTAAATGCACAAGAGCAACCGATCGGTACTCGTATTTTTGGCCCTGTCACTCGCGAGCTGCGTAATGAGAAATTTATGAAAATTGTCTCATTAGCACCTGAAGTACTGTAAACAGGAGCTTTAAATTCATGCGCAAAATTAAAAAAGGCGATGAAGTCATCGCGATTTCAGGAAAGAACAAAGGCCAACGTGGCAAAGTTGTTCGTCTTTTGGAAGATCGCGTTGTAGTTGAAGGCTTGAATATTGCGAAAAAACACGTCAAGGCAAACCCGCAAGCGGGTGTTCAAGGTGGAATCGTTGACAAAGAAATGCCAATTCACATTTCTAATGTCATGTTATACAACTCGGACACTGGTAAAGGGGATCGCGTTGGCTTCCGTGGCGAAGGTCAGGAAAAAGTGCGTTATTTCAAGTCTAATAATGAAGTAGTTGATGCGTAAGGCTAGGTAGAAAAAATGGCCAGATTAAAACAGCACTACACTGATACTGTAGTGAATAAACTCAAGGAACAGTTTAATTACACGAGTGTAATGGCGGTTCCGCGTATCACTAAAATCACCTTAAACATGGGTGTAGGTGAAGCGATTGGTGATAAAAAAATAATCGAGCATGCCTTGTCTGACATGACTAAAATTGCAGGTCAGAAACCTGTGGTGACGCGTGCACGTAAATCAATTGCAGGCTTTAAAGTTCGTGAAGGCTGGCCAATTGGCTGTAAAGTTACATTACGTGGCGAGCGTATGTACGAATTTTTAGAGCGTTTAGTGGATATTGCGATTCCTCGTATTCGTGATTTCCGTGGCTTAAGCCCTAAGTCCTTTGATGGTCGTGGTAACTACAGCATGGGAATTAAAGAGCAAATCGTCTTCCCAGAAATCGATTACGATAAAGTTGATAAGTTACGTGGAATGGATATTACCATTACAACGACAGCAAAATCGAATGAAGAAGGTCGAGCGCTGTTGCAAGCGTTTAACTTCCCATTAAGAAAAAACTAAGGGTGTAAGCTTATGGCTAAGGTTTGCATGATTCAACGTGAAGAAAAGCGTACGCGCACTGTTGCGAAGTATGCTGAGAAACGTGTTGAATTAAAAGCAATTATCAATGATCTGAATGCTTCTGACGAAGAGCGTTGGGATGCTCAGCAAAAATTACAGGCATTGCCTCGTAATGCGAGCCCTGTACGTCAACAACGTCGCTGTCGTATTACAGGTCGTCCACATGCTGTTTATCGTAAGTTTGGTCTTTGCCGTAATAAGTTGCGTGAACACGCAATGTCCGGTGATGCTCCAGGATTACGAAAGGCCAGCTGGTAAGAATTGCGGCTCTAGGAGTAAATTACAAATGAGTATGCAAGATCCAGTTGCTGATATGTTAACACGTATCCGCAATGCGCAATCGGCTGAAAAAGAGACTGTTTCTATGGGCTCTGCTAAATTAAAAGTCGCTATTGCTAAAGTGCTAAAAGAGGAAGGTTTCGTTTTGGCTTATGATGTAAGTGAAGGCGCAAAACCTCAATTGACGATCACCTTGAAATATTTTGAAGGTAAAGCAGTTATTGAGCAAATCGAGCGTGTAAGCCGTCCAGGGTTACGTACGTACAAATCGGCTCAGGACTTACCTCAAGTCAATGGTGGTTACGGTATTGCGATCGTTTCAACTTCAAAAGGTGTGATGACAGCTAAGTCTGCCCGTGCACTGAATGAAGGTGGCGAAGTTCTGGCCTACGTAGCATAAGGGGTTAGAAGAATGTCACGAGTCGCAAAAAGTCCAATTACGATCCCAAGTGGTGTAGAAGTCACGATCAAGGATCAACAGGTCAGTGTTAAAGGTCCGAAAGGTGCTTTAGCGCGTGAATTAAATCATCTTGTTGCAATCGCGCATGAAGATAACGTTTTAACGTTTGCTCCTGCCAGTGAAGCACCCGGTGCATGGGCGCAAGCCGGTACTGCACGTGCGTTGCTTAATAATATGGTCACAGGCGTTAGCCAGGGTTTCGAGAAGAAACTTCAGTTGGTTGGTGTCGGTTATCGTGCTCAGGCCCAAGGTAAAACGTTGAACTTGACGCTCGGTTTTTCTCATCCAGTGAACTTTGCTGTTCCTGAGGGAATTACCATTGAGACGCCAAGCCAAACAGAAATTTTGGTCAAGGGCACTGACAAGCAAGTTGTCGGTCAAGTTGCAGCAAATATTCGTGGTTATCGTCCACCTGAGCCTTATAAAGGCAAGGGCGTCCGTTATGCGGATGAGACGATAGTCCTTAAAGAAGCTAAGAAGAAGTAGGGTAGCGGCATGGATAAGAAAACATCTCGTCTACGTCGTGCAGGCGGTACGCGTGCTCGGATTCGTGAGCAAGGCATCAATCGCTTAAGCATTCACCGCACACCGCGCCACACTTATGCTCAAGTTATTGAAGCAACAAGTGGCCGTGTGTTGGCTGCGGCATCGACTTTAGATAAGTCGTATAAAGAAGTGGGCAAGCCAACGGGTAATGTGGCTGCAGCGAGTGAAATTGGTAAGCTCATTGCTGAGCGTGCTGTTGCTGCGGGCGTTACGCAAGTCGCGTTTGACCGCTCTGGTTTTAAATATCATGGTCGCGTTAAAGCGTTAGCGGATGCTGCACGTGCGAACGGTCTACAGTTTTAAGGGTTAGGTCATGGCAAAATTGGAAAAACAAGCTGATGGTTTACAAGAGAAGCTTGTAGACGTTAACCGGACAGCAAAAGTTGTAAAAGGCGGCCGCGTATTTGGTTTTTCTGCATTGACTGTTGTTGGTGATGGAAATGGCCGTGTCGGTTTTGGTCGTGGTAAGGCACGTGAAGTGCCAGTTGCGATTCAAAAAGCGATGGAAGCGGCACGTAAATCGATGGTTGAAGTTCCTTTGAAAGGCACAACCTTGCATTATGCAGTCAAAGCGCGTCATGGTGCATCGAAAGTGTATATGCAACCAGCGTCAGAGGGTACGGGTATCATTGCTGGTGGTGCGATGCGTGCAGTATTTGAGGTTGTAGGCGTACAGAACGTATTGGCAAAGTCGATTGGTTCGACGAATCCTGTTAACGTTATTCGTGCGACGATCAATGGATTAAAGAGTATTTCATCGCCAGAAGATATTGCTGCTAAGCGCGGCAAATCGGTTGGTGAGGTTGTGGGGTAACGGTGATGAGTAAAACATTAACTGTAACGCAAACTCGCAGCTCGATCGGCCGCTTACAACGTCATAAAGACTGCTTAAGAGGTTTGGGTCTGCGTCGCATGCACCATACGGTGACTGTGATCGATACTCCGTGTAATCGTGGCATGATCAATAAAGTTTCCTACATGCTTAAAGTTGAGGAGAACTAAATCATGCGTTTGAATACATTAAAGCCTGCTGAAGGTGCAAACCATGCGCCAAAGCGTGTAGGTCGTGGGACTGGGTCTGGTTTGGGTAAAACTTCTGGACGTGGTCACAAAGGTCAAAAAGCGCGCTCAGGTGGTTTTCATAAAGTCGGTTTTGAAGGTGGCCAGATGCCACTGCAACGCCGTTTGCCAAAATTTGGTTTTACGTCTCGTAAAGCTTTGGTGACCGAAGAAGTGCGCTTGCACGAGCTTGTAGGTATTGATGCTGAAATGATTGATTTATTGGCATTGAAAGCTGCGGGTGTGGTCCGTAAGAGCACGTTGGATGTGAAAGTGATTGCTTCAGGTGAGATCACCAAAGCGGTCAACCTTCGCGGCCTGCGTGTAACCAAAGGTGCACTTGCTGCGATTGAAGCGGCGGGTGGTAAAGTCGAGGCGTAGATGGCTAAATTTAGCGCTCCAGCACAGTTAAATAAGTCGGGCGGCTCAGGCCTGGCTGAGCTGCGCCGACGCTTATTTTTTCTATTGATTGCCATTGTGATTTATCGCATTGGCTCTCATATTCCGGTGCCCGGAATCGATCCAAATAAGCTCGCTCAGTTCTTTAATAGCCAAGGAAAAACAATCCTTGGCTTATTTAATATGTTTTCAGGAGGAGCTCTACAGCGTCTTTCTGTGCTTGCTCTTGGGGTGATGCCCTATATTTCAGCATCGATCATTATTCAGTTGTTAACTGCGGTGGTACCCTCACTAGAAGAGCTCAAGAAAGAAGGTGGAGAAGCCGGTCAGCGTAAAATTACCCAATATACTCGCTATGGCACACTTGCGCTTGCTTTATTGCAGTCGGTCGGGATTACAAAGTATATTATCAGTCAGGGGCTAGCAATAGACCCGGGGATGGTTTTCTTTATAAGCTCTGTCGTGACTTTAGTGACAGGCACCATGTTTATTATGTGGCTCGGTGAGCAAATCACAGAACGTGGTATCGGCAATGGTATTTCTATGCTTATTTTTGCCGGTATTGTAGCCGGTTTGCCGAGTGCCTTAGGTCGAGCGTTTACAGCATCACGTGAAGGGGATCTGCCTTTACCTATTTTGCTATTAGTAGCTGTAGCAGTTGTAGCAGTGACTGCATTTGTTGTCTTTATGGAACGTGCTCAACGTAAAATTACGGTGAATTACGCTAAGCGTCAGCAAGGTCGTCGTATGTTTGCGGCGCAAAGCTCGCATCTGCCATTAAAGATTAATATGGCAGGAGTGATTCCACCGATTTTTGCCAGCAGTATTTTGCTTTTTCCAGCAACTTTAAGCCAATGGTTTGGCCACGGTCCGCATATGGGCTGGCTGAGTGATCTTGGTTTAATGTTAAGTCCTGGACAGCCGTTATATTTACTGTTATTCTGTGTCGCTGTTATATTTTTTGCGTTCTTTTATACTGCCTTGGTGTTTAATCCTCGGGATACCGCTGATAACTTGAAAAAATCAGGGGCCTTTATTCCAGGTATTCGCCCTGGTGAGAAAACGGCACGCTATATTGATGGAGTGATGACCCGCCTCACCTTAGTGGGAGCAATTTACGTTGCTGCGGTGTCATTGTTACCTGAGTTTTTCACTCTAGCTTGGAACGTACCGTTCTATTTTGGAGGGACCTCACTGCTGATCGTTGTGGTTGTTGTGATGGACTTTATTTCTCAGGTACAAGCACATTTGATGTCACGTCAATATGATTCGCTCCTGAAAAAAGCGAATTTAAAGGGGCGCTAAACTTGCGCCCTAGACTATGTTGAGTTTTAAACTCAATTAATATGGAGAGATGAACGATGAAAGTTCGTGCTTCTGTAAAACGTATGTGTCGTAATTGCAAGGTGATTCGCCGTGATCGCGTCGTACGTGTTATCTGTACTGATCCTAAACACAAGCAGCGTCAAGGCTAATTGTTTTCAAGGATCATTTTTAAGCGCTATTCAGTGAAGCACTAATTCGGGTGATTTCACTATTACAAAGAGGCTAAATATATATTTAGCTTTTTTGTCATTAAAGAGTAGCGATAGGTTAGTCTCTTAGGTAGGAGTTTTGGAATGGCCCGTATAGCCGGCGTTAATATTCCAGTACAAAAACATGCCGAGATTGCATTGACATCAATCTTTGGTATTGGTCGACCACGCGCACAAAAAATTTGTATCGCAGCCGGTGTTAGTCCAACAGCAAAAATCAGAAATTTATCTGAAGATGAAGTGGAAGCACTTCGTAAAGCCGTTGGCGATTACACCACTGAAGGTGATTTGCGTCGTGAAATTTCCATGAACATCAAGCGCTTAATGGATTTAGGATGCTACCGTGGCTTGCGCCATCGTCGTAGTTTACCTCTTCGTGGCCAGCGTACTCGTACGAATGCTCGTACGCGTAAAGGTCCACGTCGTCCAATCACTAAGTAAGCTGTTAAGGTAGGAATTAAGTACTATGGCAAAGACAGCAGTGCGCGCTAAAAAGCGTGTGAAAAAGCAAGTTGTAGACGGAATGGCTCATGTTCATGCGTCTTTTAACAATACGATAGTAACGATCTCAGATCGCCAAGGGAATACCTTAGCGTGGGCAACCTCTGGAGGTTCAGGCTTCCGTGGTTCGCGTAAGAGCACACCATTTGCAGCTCAGGTTGCTGCAGAACGTGCTGGTGAAGTCGCTCGCGAGTTCGGTATGAAGAATGTTGAAGTGTTTGTAAAAGGCCCAGGGCCAGGTCGTGAATCTGCGATTCGTGCACTCAATGCAAAAGGCTTCAAAATTACTAATATTACAGACGTGACGCCGATTCCACATAATGGATGCCGTCCGCCTAAGAAACGTCGCGTGTAGGGGGAAGCTATGGGTAGATATATTGGACCTAAGTGCAAACTCGCACGTCGTGAAGGCACAGATCTTTTCTTAAAGAGTGGTGTTCGCGCACTAGACTCAAAATGTAAGGCAGAAACTGCACCGGGTCAACACGGCGCGCGCCGTGGCCGTTTATCGGATTATGGTGTGCAGTTACGTGAAAAGCAAAAAGTACGTCGTATTTATGGTTTGCTTGAGAAGCATTTCCGCCGTTATTATAAAGAAGCTGCGCGTATTAAAGGTTCTACCGGTGAGAACTTACTGCAGCTATTAGAATCTCGTTTAGATAACGTTGTCTATCGCATGGGATTTGCATCAACACGTGCTGAAGCACGTCAGTTGGTGAGCCATAAGTCCATTCTTGTGAATGGTAAAGTGGTGAATATCCCATCTTACACAGTGTCACCTGAAGATGTTGTTTCTATTCGTGAACGCGCGAAAAAACAACTGCGTATTCAAGGAGCACTTGAGTTAGCGAAGCAACGTGCTGATATCGCTTGGGTGGATGTTGATGCTGATAAGATGGAAGGTATCTTTAAAGCCATGCCAGAGCGTAGTGAGTTATCAGCTGATATTAACGAGCAGTTGATTGTCGAGCTGTACTCTAAGTAATCGCATTTAAAGGGGCCGTTTCATGCAGGGTAACATCAATGAATTTTTAAAGCCGTGCTTGGTCGATGTACAAGATCTCGGTCGAAGCCGTTCGCGTTTGGTGCTAGAGCCATTAGAGCGAGGTTTCGGGCATACCTTAGGGAATGCACTGCGCCGTATCTTATTATCATCGATTCAAGGTGCTGCTGTCGTTGAGGCTGAGATTGAAGGTGTTCTTCATGAATATACTTCGATAGAAGGTGTTCAAGAAGATGTCATCGAAATTTTGCTCAACCTCAAAGGATTAGCACTAATTCTCCACGACTGCACTGAGGCAACGCTTACGCTTCACAAAAAAGGGGTCGGCCCTGTGCTTGCATCTGACATTCAGGATGATCCTCGTGTTGAGGTGACTAATCCTGATCATGTGATTGCAAATCTATCGAAAGATACTGAATTGACGATTCGTCTTCATGTTGCAACAGGCTGTGGCTATAAGCCAGCAACTTTGCGTAATACTGAAGAAGAGAGTCAGTCAGTCGGTCGTTTGCAATTAGATGCCTCATTTAGTCCAGTGCGCCGTGTTGCTTACTCAGTAGAGCGCGCGCGTGTTGAACAGCGCACAGACCTCGATAAACTTGTGATCGATTTGGAAACCACAGGAACGATTGACCCTGAAGCTGCTATTCGTCGTGCGGCGATGATCTTGCAAGATCAACTCTCTTCATTTGTAGAGCTTGATGTTACTAAGCAAGTGGAGCCCGCACGTAAAGAAGCTGAAGTGGATCCAATCCTGTTACGCCCAATTGATGATTTAGATCTAACTGTGCGTTCGATGAATTGCCTAAAAGCTGAAAATATTCGCTTTGTTGGTGATTTAATTCAACGGGCTGAGACAGATTTATTAAAGACACCAAACTTGGGTAAAAAATCATTGGCTGAAATTAAAGCAGTGCTTGCCACTCATGGCCTGGCTATGGGCACACCGCTTGAAAATTGGCCACCGCAAGGTCTTGAGTAAGCTCATGACCTGCTTTGTTTATCCAGTTTAAGTTGAAGGAAATAAGCCATGCGTCATCGCAAAAGTGGTCGTCACCTCAACCGTAATAGTGCACACCGTAAAGCTATGTTTAAAAACATGGCTGTATCTTTGATGCAAAATGAGGTGATCCGTACAACCTTGCCTAAAGCAAAAGAGTTGCGCGGTGTAGTTGAGCCATTAATTACTTTGGCTAAGAAAGAAGATAGCGTTGCTAATCGTCGTTTAGCTTTCTCACGTTTGCGTGATAAAGAAGCGACTAGCAAGTTGTTTACTGACCTAGGTCCACGTTATAAGTCGCGCCCTGGTGGCTATGTGCGTGTATTAAAGTGCGGTTTTCGTCAAGGTGACAATGCGCCGATGGCCATTGTTGAGTTGGTTGATCGTGCTGTTGCTGAAGCGCCAGAAGAAAACTCTGACGGTGAATAAGTCAGCGATCTAAAAAAGCCGAGCCATGTGCTCGGTTTTTTTTTATCTTTGATTACTTTAAGTAACTAAGCGCAGTTAATTAAAGTAAAAATTTAGTTTGGGATGTCGTATTAATGCTCAAGCCAGATCGCCATTTTTATCCATTGATTGTTTTATTAACCGTGTTAACGGCTCTTGCGCCTTTATCTGTCGATTTTTATATTCCTTCACTTCCTGATATTGCCGCATCCTTTCAGACCACCGCTGTGGCCGCCCAGCTTACTTTAAGTAGTTTTATGCTAGGCTTTGCTTTTTCTATGTTTATTGCGGGCCCTTTAGCTGATATTTTCGGTCGCCGCCCGGTTATGCTCGGTAGTTTATCGGCTTATTTAATTACGAGTACGATTGTTTTTTTTGCACCGAATATCGAGCTAATGATTGTTGCACGGTTTTTTCAAGGGTTATTGGGCTGTTATTGTACTGCCTTATCACGAGCAATGGCTAAAGATGCTTATAGTGGACAGCAAGAAATTAAAGCGGTGGCATTAATTTCAGGCAGTGTTGCTGTGGCGCCTGCAGTTGCACCTTTGTTAGGCGGTTTTATTCAGACTTATTTTAGTTGGCATGTGATATTTTTTACCATGATTTTATTTGGTGCGTTGGCCTTGCTATTAAGTTATTTTTTACTACCAGAAACCTGTTTAGAAAAAAAGAAAAATATCAGTATTAAACATATGCTGGGCTCTTATTGTCAGGTTATTCTTGATGTAAATTATTTGCGTTATAATCTGTTGGCTTCTTTTGCTTTTGCTGGGTTTTTCGTTTTTGTGACTGGATCATCTTTTATTTTAATAGAGAGTTGGCATGTTTCACCGGGCATCTATAGCATTATTTTCTCGTTTATTATTTTTGGCTATATGTCAGGTAGTTATAGCAGTCCTTATTTTTCTAGATTACTTTCTAAGTCTGGTGCGATTTACTTAGGAATATTTCTACAGTGTTTAGGTGTTTTAATTATTGTTTTTTCATCGTTATTACTTGATAAAAATTTAATTGGATTTATTTCTGGCATGTTTTTTTATGAACTGGGTATTGGCCTGTTCATTTCGCCTGCACAAGTAAAAGCTTTATCGTATATTAAAGAAAATATTGGTTTGGCTGCGAGCTTGTTATTTTTTGGTGAGATTGGCTTGGCTTTTTTAGCAAGTTCATTAACCGCTCGTGTTTCGCACATTACTGCATGGCCTTTAGGTTTATTAATGTCAGGTTGTGTTGTATTGGGATTATTTGTATTTTTTAGTTTAGGATTGATTCAGGTTAAATTAGAACAGGTAAAGAAACTTAAAAAATTTAAAGCGGAGAGACATTATGAAGCAAGATGATTTAAAACAGCAAGTGGCTTTAAAAGCCTTAGAGTATGTCAAGCCTGGTATGTGGGTAGGTGTGGGCACGGGATCAACAGCTAACTTTTTTATTGATAGTTTAGCTGCGATTAAAAATCAAATTGAAGGGACTGTGGCCAGTTCTGAGGAAAGTGCAAAGCGCTTAAAAGCCCATGGAATTCCTGTGGTAGATTTAAACTCAGCAGGTGAGCTTGATATCTATGTTGATGGTGCGGATGAAGTCACTGAATTTAAACATATGATTAAAGGTGGTGGAGCAGCATTAACGCGGGAAAAAATCGTAGCAAGTGCATCTAAGCAGTTTATTTGTATTGTTGATGAAAGTAAAAAAGTGCCTTTTTTAGGCAAATTTCCATTGCCGGTTGAGGTGATTCCAATGGCACGTTCTTATATTGCGCGTGAATTAGTAAAACTCGGTGGCCGCCCTGTCTATCGAGAGGGTATATTGACAGATAATGGTAATATCATTTTAGATGTGCATGACTTGCAGATTAATGAACCAAATAAACTAGAGTCAGAGATTAATCAACTTGCCGGTGTAGTGTGTAATGGAATTTTTGCAGCACAAGGCGCTGATGTGGTATTGATGGGTACCTCTGATCGAGGCGTGATTTCATTTTGATTTTAAATTAATATGTTATAAATTTTTATCTGGATTATTTTAATTGATTTATCAAACGCTGCGAGCCAAGGAGTGCAAAGCAC
>LVCQ01000014.1 GCA_001644975.1 Piscirickettsiaceae bacterium NZ-RLO1 | reverse complement strand
GCTCTGAAAGAAAATAAGTATCCAGAGCAGCCGCTGCTGGTTTTTAGGGACTTTTTAGTGGCTCAAGATGAGGGTCAATATCAAAGAGATAGCGCTTTGATTGGACCTGATCATGGTTTTGAATAAGGTGTAGTCATAAATCTAAGTTTAATTGCTTGTCGTTATTGGCTTTTTTATGTTAGATTTTCTGAGTCTTAATTATCTGGCCCTACTATTTACCTCAAAAGCTAAAATATCAACTACACTTTCCCCCTAGAGATATGTTTCTTAAATGATTGGCCCGCGGCTACATTCTTGTAATATTTTCTAACAAGCATGTAAGCGTAAGTGCTTGGTGTTCGACACGAAGAAGCGTACAATGTGTAACACTAAATTATAACAACTCTATCCGTTGAGGAGGGGATTTTATGACTGCCGTAGGAAAAGATGCTCTAAATACGCGTAAGACCTTAGAAGTTAAAGGTAAAGCGTATGATTACTATAGTATTAAAGCTGCTGAAAGCTCAGGTCTTGGAGATGTATCTCGTTTACCCTTCTCATTGAAGGTGTTATTGGAAAATTTATTACGTTTTGAAGATGATGGTGCAACGGTTTCTATTGATGATATTAAAGCACTGGGTCAGTGGCAGGAAAAGCGCCAATCGTCCCGTGAAATTCAGTATCGCCCAGCACGGGTGCTTATGCAAGATTTTACCGGCGTTCCTGCTGTAGTTGACTTAGCCGCTATGCGTGATGCAGTGGCTAAAGCCGGGGCAAACCCAACTGCTATTAATCCATTATCACCGGTTGACTTGGTGATCGACCATTCGGTTATGGTGGATGCCTATGCCAATTCAAATGCATTTAAAGCCAATGTCGATATAGAGATGGAGCGTAACCGTGAGCGTTACGAGTTTTTGCGTTGGGGGCAAAAGGCATTTGAAAACTTCCGTGTAGTACCCCCTGGAACGGGTATTTGTCATCAGGTAAATCTTGAATATTTAGCAAAAGCGGTTTGGACGTCTGAAAATGCTGGGCGCACGATTGCCTATCCAGACACTTTAGTCGGTACTGATAGCCACACGACCATGGTCAATGGCTTAGGTGTTCTTGGCTGGGGTGTTGGTGGTATTGAAGCGGAAGCGGCGATGCTAGGTCAACCGATTTCTATGCTGATTCCAGAAGTGGTTGGTTTTAAATTAACGGGTAAATTAAAAGAAGGCATTACAGCGACAGATTTAGTGTTAACTGTTGTGCAAATGCTGCGCCAGCAAGGTGTTGTGGGTAAGTTCGTTGAGTTTTATGGTCCAGGCTTAAATGATTTGCCATTAGCAGATCGGGCAACGATTGCGAATATGGCGCCTGAATATGGTGCGACTTGTGGTTTTTTCCCAGTTGATAAAGAAACGATTAATTATTTAGAGTTATCCGGTCGTGAGGAAGAAACGATTGCCTTAGTTGAGGCCTATGCAAAAGCACAAGGCATGTGGCGTGATGAAAACACAGCAGATCCGGTCTTTACTGCAACACTTGAGCTCGATTTAAATTCTGTAGTACCTAGTTTAGCGGGGCCTAAGCGTCCACAAGACCGTGTGGAGTTGCCTAAATTACCGGCAGCGTTTGATCAGCTGGTTGCTGATCAAGGTAAGGCTGATGAGCTGGGTAAAGCTGTTGCGGTAGAGGGCAATGGCAATTATGAGCTATCTCATGGCGATGTAGTGATTGCTGCGATTACCTCGTGTACTAATACATCGAATCCGAGTGTTTTAATGGCTGCAGGCTTGGTGGCTAAAAAAGCACTAGAAAAAGGTTTAATTCGTCAGCCTTGGGTGAAATCATCACTGGCTCCTGGGTCTAAAGTTGTTACTGAATACTTAGAAAATGCTGGCTTGCAGACATATTTAGATCAGCTTGGTTTTAACTTGGTTGGCTATGGTTGTACAACCTGTATTGGTAATTCTGGACCTTTATTACCCGAAATTGAAAAAGCCATTGCCGATCATGACCTGACCGTTTCTGCGGTACTTTCAGGTAACCGTAATTTTGAGGGTCGGGTGCATCCATTTGTCAAAGCAAACTGGTTGGCTTCTCCTCCTTTAGTTGTTGCCTATGCGTTGGCTGGAACGACACGCAAGAATCTTGAAGTGGAGTCGATTGGTCAAGATAAAAATGGTAATGATGTTTATTTACGTGATATTTGGCCAAGTAATAGTGAAGTGGCGGCGGAAGTTGCAAAAGTCAGCCGCGCGATGTTCCAAAAAGAGTATGCCGAAGTATTTGCGGGTGATGAAAATTGGCAAAATATTCCAGTGGCTGAAGGTCAGACTTATGAGTGGAATTCACAGTCGACTTATGTACAAAACCCACCGTTCTTTGAAGGCTTAGATAAGCCTGTTGCGGCAGTTGAAGATATTAAAGGTGCGCGCCCATTAGCCATTTTAGGCGATTCGGTAACAACAGATCATATTTCTCCGGCAGGCGTAATTAAGGCTGATAGTCCAGCGGGGGCTTATCTAAAGTCGCATGGAGTGGACAATAAAGACTTTAACTCCTATGGTTCACGCCGTGGTAATCATGAAGTAATGATGCGTGGAACATTTGCCAATATTCGCATTCGCAATGAAATGGTGCCAGGTGTTGAAGGTGGTTATACACGTCATATTGCTGGCGAGCAGTTGTCGATTTATGATGCAGCAATGAAGTATCAAAGTGAAGGCACGCCACTGGTTGTTATTGGTGGTAAAGAATATGGTACAGGCTCTTCGCGTGACTGGGCTGCTAAAGGCACACGTTTGCTTGGCGTTAAAGCGGTAATCACTGAAAGCTTTGAGCGTATTCACCGTTCTAATTTGATTGGTATGGGAGTGTTACCCTTACAATTTAAAAATGGTCAGGATCGTAACAGCTTGAAGCTTGATGGTACAGAAACCTTTGATATTACTGGCCTGAATAGTTTACAAGCCGGTCAAGATGTCAGTGCGGTGATTCATCGTCAAGATGGCTCGAGTGAGAATATTACTTTACTGTGTCGTATTGATACAGCGAATGAAGTAGAATATTATCGTACTGGTGGTATTTTGCATTATGTATTGCGGAATATGATGAAAAATAGCTAATTTAATTTTTAAATATTTTTATATTAATTTAAAATTTTAAGTTGAAAGCCAGAGAAATCTGGCTTTTTTATTGTGTTTAATTTATTTTTTTATTTTGAATTAAATTGGCATTCAGCTGCGTAATCGTTGCTATTAATGCATGAGCCTCCATCACATTTTGCATAGGTGGATGTATTATCACCATAAGTTTCGTTGAGTAATTCAATTGAGGTAACGTTATTTGAGACAAAAAGTGCTTCATACTCGCAGGCTGGGTTTACATTATTACGGCAGCGAAGGACAATGACGTTATGCCCGCTATAGCTAGTACCATCGATATTACATGTTCCTGATTGTGAAGAACTAGGTATATTTACAGTGATTGGTGAATCCCCGGATTTTACAACAGTTGAGTTATCAGCAGCGAGTTGAGCTGCATGCAAAGTTGTTCCTGCATCAGGTGAAAATTACACTGATTGGGCGCTAGCAATCATAGGGAGACCGCATAGTAATGAGAAAGCTAATTTTTTAACATAGTTAATTGCCTATTTAAATTTAAGTTAATATTTTTATTAACAACTTATTAAATTAAAAGAATTAATAAAATAGTCTGTTTTGTCATATTTTATCTAGTGGCTAAGACACGAGCATTTACAGCTTAGGTATCTATATGGAAAATATTCTATCGATATCCTCTTTCATAATCATATATCCATAATATCTATTTATCTTATTTCTATTAGATTGTAGTAAAAAATAAATGTGTTTATGTTGTTATTATTTAGGGAAATATATATAAGTAAAAATATTAATATTTTTATGTTTGTTTATTGTTAAATAAATTTATTACCATACAGACACTATTGGTGGTTTATTGAAATATAAAAAAAATAAGAATATATCCATTTTGAGTAAATAAATAAAATTTTATTGATTGATAATTACTCGGATGTTAGTTTTTGAGCATATAATCAATTTGTTATTAATTTAATCTGAATATTAATTGGATTTTTTAATAAACATTTAAGTAGTGACTGTAGTAGGTTTGTGAAAAAGTGTAGATTAGCTAAATTATTTACTATTATATTTTTTTCGATACTAGGATGTTCATATGGATCGTTAAGTAATGATTCTTTTAATTCTGTTGTAAATAATAATTTTCCTTTAACAACAGATCAAATCCAAAAGTATAAAGAAATATATAGCGAGCAAAAAAAGGCTAAAGCAGCGCCTTCTGGTAATGCACCTAGTGAAAGTACGTCTTCTATTATCTCAGCAAGCCTTCACCCAGGTGATATTGAGCCTGTTATACGTACATTTAAGGGGATGATTACATCAATTGTTATGACTGATCAATTAGGAAAGGTTTGGCCGATTATCTCTTATAGTTTAGGTGACCCTACAAGTTTTAATATTCAATGGAATAAAACCAGTGGTGTGCTTATGGTGCAAGGATTAAAAGATTATGGGCAGGCAAATATTGGTATTATGTTAAAAGGCTTGGATATCCCAGTTATGCTGTCTTTAGTCTTAGGACAGAAGAAGTGGGATTATTTAGATTATATTCGAGTTCAAAGTTATCAATCAGCCGCGGATGCACTTGCAGGAACAACACCTCACGCACCAAGTAATTTAATACAACTTCTTAATGGTATTCCACCACAGGGTGCAAAAGAATTAAAAGTAACAGGGGGTTCCGCACAAGTTTGGTCTTATCAAGGCAAGTATTTATTGTTAACTATGGGAACATTGATATCGCCACAGTGGCAAGCAAAGCAAAGCAGTACTGGCCCTTCAGCATCAAATGCTTATCAATTACCAGCAGCACCGTCATTGTTAATTTCTATGAATGGTGTGCTGCATAATATTACCGTTGCGGATAGTTAATCATGAAGGCTATAAAAAAATTAAAAGCTTTTTATCAAATTATCCAAGATTTAGAATGATTTTGATTTTTATTCTAGTAATTACTGTGTTTGTTTTAGTTATAAATAATTTGACTGAGACGAAAGCCGAAGCCCAAGATCAAGGCTCTTATGCGGTTGAGCCCAGTATGCAAATGAAAGATAAAGTAACAAATTATACAAATAAAGTATATAACGAAATAAAAAATATTCATGAGAAAAATAAAATAAGACAAGCTGAAAATCAGGGAAAAACCATTGCTGAGCAGTCGACTCAAGAAATTACCCCTGTCGTTGATCAAGATAGTGGATCACCTCGTCTAAGTGCACAAGATCAGCGTGTTGCGAAATTAACGAATTCTACAGTATATAAGGAAATTGTGAAACGAGATGCGCTGCAAAAAAACTATAGTGAGCTTAAGAAAAATCAAAACCAAGATCAAAATCAAGATCAGCAAAAGTACTTAATGCAAGTTTCTCAAAAAGAGCGCAAGATGCAGAGCCAGCTTCAAGGGATGGTGAGTGACTGGGATAAGGCTTCGGTACAGAGTAGTGTTGTTGGTCAGTTGCCTGCTCAGAGCACTACAGCAGGCCAACAAGGGCAGAACGCAGCAGAGAATATCATTGAAAAATCGGGTGCTATTTTATTTGCAGTGCTTGATACGCAGCTTAATAGTGATCAGCCAGGCACGCCAGTTATGGCGACTATTGTTCAAGGAAAATTTAAAGATGCAAAACTGCTAGGAAGTTTTAAGCGTGAAGATGATAAGCTGGTGATTAGCTTTGATCATATGTCATTACCTGCATTAGATCATAGTATTTCGATTAAAGCTTATGCAATTAATGCAACAACTGCACAAAATGCCCTCGCTTCGGATGTCGACAATCATTACTTACTGCGTTATGGCGGATTATTTGCTTCAGCCTTTTTGCAAGGGTTTGGTGAATATTTTTCAGATACATCCAGTAGTTTATGTAATGGATCGACAACTTGTATTGTCACTAGTGATCAAACAAGTGCAGCAACCGAGCAAACATCGAAAAAAGCAGTTTATTCTGGATTGGGACAGGTTGGTACGACTTTGGGCCAACAGGCAGCGTCTGAATTTAATCGGCCACCAACGGTCACACTTAACCAAGGTGTTGGTATGGGAATTTTATTTATGTCTGATGTAAAGGCTTAGAAATTATGAATAGTTCAGCAGAAGATTATAGTTTTGATGACGAATTTAGTATGGATGAAGATAAAGTAGATAATCATTCTAGTGATGATTACGATCCAACGATAGAAAGAAATAATAATACGATAAAGTCGCGTTTTTTTTCGCTGTGGGAAAATATTAGACCCATGTTGCATTATTATATTATTGCGTTAATTGGTTTTGTGATCGCAGCCTTTATGATGCATGGTGCTTATCGAACACTTTACCCAGAGAAAAATAAAAATCAAAGTGAAAGTAAGAATCTAAAATTTACTCATGCTAATTCGAGAAATAAAAGTAATTTAACTGATCAATCTCATAGCAATGCTTTTACAACAATTAAGCAAGGCCATATTGTTTCAACATCGACAGCTGTTACTAATACTAATTCTAATAATTTCCCTGAAAAAATAAATACTAATTATTATAGTCATGATAATCAATTATCAACTAATAATGGTAACTTTGGTTTATCTAACGCTAGTACGGATTCTAATGCTGGTTCGGTTTTAATTGATTCAAAAGTTAACTCAAAATTAAGCTCTCTTGAGGATAAAATTAATCAATTAAATAAGAAAATTAATGGATTATATAAGCTAAACAGTGATAGTAAAATTAATGGTGATAGTATTAAAAATAATATTAATGAAATTAATAAAAAGCAAAATGAGCTATCTGCAGCTCTGCTTTCATTAAGCGAGAATCTGAAAAAAACCAATGACAGTCTTAATAATCTTGAATCTGTTATGAAAAAAGAAAATAACCAGGTTAAGTTGTTGGTTGCTAATCAATATAGTCACCGTGAAAAACTAACTCTTAGAGCAATTATTACTGGTCGGGCTTGGCTTGTTAACAATAAAGGAGTCACTTTAACGGTAATTAAAGGCAGTGATATTCCAGGCTATGGTCATGTTGTGCGTATTGACGATGATAAAGATAAAGTTATAACGAGTTCTGGGTTTGTATTTGACTAGGTGAGATAAACTAATATGTTAAGAAAATATTCAGTATTATTAGTTAGAAAAATACCAGTTATAGTTATTCTGCAATTAGTGGTTACGGGGTCTTGCTATGCTGTGACTCCGGATAGCACATTTAGTTTTAGTTCGATGTCAAAAGATTGGCAGCACACGCTTCTTCATATTGCAATCTTTGTTGAGTTTGCTTCTGCCTTATCTGGTGTAGTGCTAGTTATTGTCGGTTTGGTAAAACTAAGACAAAATCAGGCAAATCAAGGTCAGCAGCAAAATACCATGGTGGGAACATCATATTTGTTTATTGGTGCGTTACTTTTAGTCGTTGGTAGCATTATTGTTGTTTTGAGTAATTCGGTTAACCCTGTTGATGGTGGCGTAACTAAAGGCATTCAAGACATCATGAGCTCTGCGTCATCGATAACTACACCGACTACAGTTTATGATGGGATTGTTGTTTATTTATTAATACCTTTTTTGCAAATCGTAAACATTATTGGGCCTGTTATTGGGTTAATTACCTTATGTGTTGGTGTGCATAGATTACGTTATCATACTAATCCGCAGATGATGTCAATGCACCGGCGCTCACCTATGGCAACAGGGTTTTACTTTTTTGTTGGTTCTGTTTTATTAGCTCCTTTTTATCTTGTTCAAGCATTAAGTAGCTCACTCTTTCAGACACCAGAATTAATTAATAAGTACTGCGGTGGTGGTGAAGAGGGATTTTTATCTTATTTTGGTAATTTGCAAGGTATGCAGTTGTTATTACTATCTTCGGATGGAACACCTTATTGTGCTCAAGTTTCACCAACAGATGTTACAGATAATTTATTGAAGCTAACTTATATCATTTTATTTATTGTTGGTTTTGTGTCTTTTTTACGTGGAATTTTTTTGTTAACTAAATTGGGTGAACATATGGGGGGTGGGGAAGCTAGTGTGTCAAAAGTGGTTGCACATATTCTCGCTGGTATTTGTGCGATAAATGCGAACGTATTAATTGATATTGCAAGTTCTAGTTATAATTTAATAACAGGATTATCTGCATAATAATAGATCTAGTATTGGAGATAATGATGAAGTTAATCAATAAAAAAATAGTTAAAATTTTATCTGTGGTTTTTTCTTGTGTGTTACTTAGTATCAGTTCTGTATATGCTGATAATTCACAGACACTGACTAATTTATTTACCAGCTGGCAAGGAACATTATTAAATGTTCTGATCTTTATAGAGTTTGTTAGTGGTTTTGGTGGAGTTGTTTTAATTATTATGGGATTGTTTCAGCTGCGCAGTGGTCACTCCGGTCAGGGTGGCGGCCAACAAGTACAAACTAAGTCAGGCTTTATTTATATGACACTAGGTGGATCGTTATTAGTTGTAGGTTCTATTGCTGGCGTGCTTGGTCATAGTGCTAAGAAGGGTATTACGGCAGATGTTGCCACTACATTAAGTGCATATTCATTTAATACTACTGTCTAATAGTAAGTTTCTGGCAATAATTATTTTAGATATTTTATAAAAATCTTGAGATGGGTTATGAAGAATTTTTTAGTTATAACATGTTTTAGTATTGTTGTGATACTACAAGGTTGTTCTTCACAGCCCACACAAGTAGATCCGCAATTAATTACAGGAACACAACTAGAAAAAAATAAAGAAATTAAAAAGGCTTTGTTGCAGGCGGTTGCACAGACGAGCAAAGCCTTAGCAAGTTTATCGCAGATTAGGCGTGCTCAATATCCACAGCAACAAGTGATGCCATTTAAAAATATTCATAGCAGTGAACTGAATAAGAAAGTCTCTATTAATTGGTATGGACCAATTAACTCTATTGTTAAAAATATTGCTGAGGTAACAGGGTTTGATTATCAGGAATTTGGTAAGCCGCCAAAACTTCCTGTACTAGTGAATATTAATTATCAGTCAATGCCAGCATTAACGGTGTTGCAGAATATAGAGTTACAGGCAAATAATAAGGCAATGATTGAAATAGTGCCAGATAAAAAAATTATTAGCTTAAGGTATATGGCAAATGATTGATCATGTTTTATACACATTAGATCAGTTAAGTAATTTATCTAATAAGTCATCTTATTATGAGCAACAGCAACATTTGACAATACGTTTGCGTGCGGTAAAAGAGGCTGCTTTATCATTAGGGGCTCAAGCGGGTCTGGCAAAAGAATCTAAAATTATTGATTCTTTCTTGGTGAATTACACTAGTCAACTTGATGAGATATTTGATTTTAATCAAATTTTAATAAGTGCTAATGTACTGCCTCCTGTTATTTCCGATTCTATTAATTCGGTGAATATCGGTAATGGTGCACAGTCAATTCGTGCTGCAGGAAGAACTTATAAGATAATAAGCCAAGTTAAATTTGTAACTGCACCCCCTACTTGGCGTGATTATCTTTACATGGACTACTCAAAGCCAGAGCTGCCTAATAAAATTTTGTTACCTAAGGATAACAAAGAGCAAGCACTTTGGCAGGATAATATTGCTAAAGGTTGGCTACAAGGCACTGAGCAGGCATTAACTATTTATAAAATAAATTTAAATCGGTTAACTAGAGATTATACAGGAATGATTTTATATAATAAATTGTTGACAGAAGGATTAGTTACTCCTGTATATATTGATAAAAAATACCAAGGAATTACAGGTGATAAAAATCATATCATGATTGATGACCAGACATTAAAAATTAAAAATAAACCCGGACTACAAACCAAAAGTAAATTTTGGCAACCTGTTGTTGGTATTCGTCATGAATAAATATATGCTAGATTTAGAACCAGCATACTTTACGCCGAATGAGTTTGATCGTTTATTGATTTTCTTACACGACCAAAAAGCTTCAGATATCACAATTCAGTCTGGTGAAAATGCAATTGCTGATATTCATGGTTTATTATATAGAATTACTAAGAGAAAATTCACCCAGCAAGAAGTTTCAGACTTAATTAATCATATTTATGGAGCTAATGCGACGGCTCATGTACAAAGTGGTGTAGATTTAGATACCAGCTATCAGTTAACTGATATAGCTCATGGTGTATTTCGCTATCGGGTTAATATTACTGCTTGTCAATTTCAAGGCTATAATGGACTGCAAGTGACTTTAAGAACAATTGCTTCTGACCCACCTATATTGGAAAAAATGAATTTAACTGATGAGCTAATTGATAGTTTAAAAGTACCACAAGGGATTGTAGTAATTAGCGGAGCAACTGGATCAGGTAAAAGCACATTATTAGCCTCATTAGTCGCGAATTCTTTGGAGCAGGTAGATAGTCATTTAAAAGTATTAACTTATGAGTCCCCGATTGAATATGTTTACGATAATGTACATAAGCCTAGCTCTATTGTTAGTCAATGTGAAATTCCTAAACACTTACCGAGCTTTGCTGCAGGTGTTAGAAATGCATTACGTAGAAAACCAGGGTTAATTTTAGTGGGTGAAGCAAGAGATAAGCCCACACTTGAGGCGGTTATTGAAGCAGCTTTGACAGGCCATCCAGTGTATACAACTGTTCATAGTAATGGTGTGATTGATACGTTTAGAAGGATGATTAATTTATTTAGTGCTGAAGAACGTCAGGCGCGCCTGTATGATTTAATAGAAACAGTAAGAGTTATTGTCTGGCAAGCTCTGGTCATTGATAAAAATAAAATGCGCACTCCAATTAGGGAATATTTAGTAATTACTGATGAAATTAAAGAACGGTTATATCAGGCAACAGCAGATAATATTATTCTTAGTTTAAAAGAATCGTTAATAAAATCAGGAAAAACTTTGATTGATGATATTAAAGATAAATTATCTCTAGGCTTAATTGATGAAAATTCAGTTAAAAAATTTATTCTGAAGTAATAATTAGGGGAGAAATAATTATGAATCAAAACAACTTATCAAGCCATTGGCGTGATTCAGCATTTTACCCAAAATTTTATGTCCTAGACGCTCGAGTATGTTTTCCTTTCTTATTATTTTTTCTGCACATGCGGCTAAGTACATTGATGATATCTCTTATCGCTGTTGTTTTTTTAGCCATTTTGAAAAAATTTAATTTAAATTTAAGTTCTTTTTTTATAGTGGTCAGAGAAATTTTTACTGGCAGCAAAAAGAAATAAGATATAAATAAACCTAATAAAAGATAACAGTGATGAAAGCATTTCGTGGTGTAATTAAAAGTCAAGAGCAAGCACAGTCACATGCAGTGCGTGATCTACGTGCTTTCCATCGACGTTTTGGTGATTTATTAGCAAGTCGTAATGGTGCTTGTGTTTGCATTATTGCTTGTTGCTTTTTAAGCTTTATTTTTGAATATTTTTCTGATGTTTTGCTTTTAGCAATATTTCTTATTTTTTGGTTTTCAATGTGGTCTTCATCTTCATTGCCATTTAAAAAGCCCCTTTATTGTAAGGAGCTAGATAAAAATAATCCTCAACCAGGTAGTAATAAACCAGGCCAATCAGAAGGAATTTATTATTTTGGTAATGAAATAAATACAAGCAATGAACTTTGGTTTAATAATTCAGATATGCGGACTCATTGTTTAATATTTGGCTCAACTGGTAGTGGTAAAACAGAAACTTTATTGTCAATTTCATATAATGCTTTGGTTCAGGGCAGTGGTTTTATTTATGTTGATGGTAAGGGTGACAATTCTCTTTTTGCTAAAGTATTTTCTATGGTTAGATCTATGGGGCGAGAGGATGATTTACTGGTTATAAATTTTATGACAGGGGCAAGAGATATTATTGGCCCTCAAAAAGATATTATTTCTAATACTATGAACCCTTTTGCTGTAGGTTCATCCAGTATGCTTTCCCAATTAGTGACAAGTATGATGAATTCAGGTCAAGGAGGGCAAAGTGGCGATGGTGATATGTGGAAAGGCCGGGCGATTTCATTTATTGAAGCGTTGATGCGTATACTTGTTTATTTAAGAGATCAAGATGCATTGTTACTTGATGCAGGAACTGTGCGTAGATATTTTACGATTGAAGCATTAGAAGGTTTGTTTCATGATAGGAAAATATTGGATCAGCTAGGAAATGAAAGTACTTATGAAAAAGAAATTCCTTTTGATGTAAAAGATCCGTTGTCTAACTATCTAGTAAGTTTGCCTGGCTATAAAATGGATAAAAAAGGTGAACAGTCAGATAAAGTCTATGAACAGCATGGCTATATTATCATGCAGCTGACACGAATATTTGGATCACTCGCTGATGTTTATGCACATATTATTAGAACGAATTTAGCTGAAGTTGATTTTCGTGATGTCGTGTTAAATCGGAGGATATTAGTTGTTTTACTGCCAGCGCTGGAAAAATCTCCAGATGAACTTTCTAACTTAGGTAAGCTGATTATTGCCTCATTAAAGGCAATGCTTGCGGCTGGCTTAGGAGATAAAGTTGAGGGGGACTATAAGGATGTAATTGAAACAAAGCCGACAAATTCGAATACACCTTATTTATGTATATTAGATGAATATGGCTATTATGCGGTTGAAGGTTTTGCAGTGGTACCTGCTCAAGCACGTTCTTTAGGGTTTTCTGTGGTTTTTGCTGGTCAAGATTTGCCGGCATTTCAAAAGGCTTCAAAGGAAGAGGCAGCGTCGATTTGTGCAAATACTAATATTAAAATATGTATGAAATTAGAAGATCCTCAAGAAACTTGGGAGTTTTTTCAAAAAACTGCAGGAGAGGCATATGTCTCTGTTGCAAAAAGTTACAATGTTAATCAGAATTCTACGACAATGAGTTATCAAGATACCATGGAGGCGAACTTAGATAAACGTAATCGTGTAGATTTACTTGATTTAAAAGATCAGCGTGAAGGTGAGGCGCATGTATTCTTTAAATCGAATATTATTCGAATGCGTTCTTTTTATGCTAATCCGCCAAAAGTGGAAAAATTAAAAATTAATCAATTTTTGAAGGTCAAACCACCATCACGAGAAGAAGTTAAGTTTTTAAGTTCAGTGAGTGACCTTAATATTGATATTGAAGATAGCTTTGATCATACATCAGAAGATGATCAGCTGATTGATTTTTTAATTAAGAAAATACATAGTAATATTCCATTAGATATAAATAAAGCATGCTCTATTATAGCTGAAATAAAAGACTTTAATGAAGATGAGCCAGTTGAAGAAATTAGTGCAGATTTTATTCCTAAAAATGATATATTTTTGAATATTCCTTTGGAGGACCGAGTTGATAGTGTCTATTACGATTATGGAACTTCTAGTCTAGAAGATTGTTTGATTGATTATAAGCAAATTAAAAGTGCAGTTAATAAAATGGCAATTTTAAATGATATGCAAAAAAGTAAGGCAAATAATATATCAAAAAATATTTTAGATAGAATATCTTATATAACTTGTTATGAATTTTATGATAAGAAGGGCGATGTTGCCTCTATTATTGATAAAATAATAAAGAATCAATAGGTATTTATATGGCTAGTATCATTGATTTAGAAGTTGAAAAATTAAAGGTTTTATCAAAAGAATTAGGCGATCCATATATTCTCTATGATTTTAAAAATTTAGACAAAAAAATAGATGATCTTTATTTGAATAAATTATATAGGGTTAGAACTTTACATAAAGTATGTGACAAAATTTGTGATAGTGAATTTGGTAATAGTGAAGGTGAAGGTGAAGGTGAAGGTGAAGGTGAAGGTGGAGATGGAGATGGAAGCAATGATGGTAAAGAATCACTATATGTATTATTGATTTTATTATATTTAATTAATCCACGCAGGGCAATTCCTGTATTTATTGACCATTTAATCTATCAAGATCCTGCTGAAAAATTAATAATAAAAAATTCAGAAATTTTAGGAATTGATGTTAGAGAGAAAAATAATAGTACAGATTTAATGCTGTCAAAAAGCAAAAAAAGAGAAAACAAGCCAAGTGCTCGAGACGGTTCACTGGATTATGGAGGGTAGTCATAGTCATGCAAAATAATGATCAAGGAGGTGTTCCTCACATAATTTATTACATAGCTGCAATCGCAATTGGCAGTTGTGCTATTTTTATTTATTTTCATGATGAGATAGTAAGTTTTATTTTAATATTTAAAATGTTTGAGGTTAGGTTAATAAACCTTGTAACTGGCCAATTACAAGATGTTATTGATTGGTCTAGCCGTACACCTGTACAGGCTGTTACGGCAAATGATCTTTATGTGTTATCTAGCAAAATTGGTTTGTTTTTTTGTTGGTTTAATATTTTTATAACAGTTATTTTAACTCTTTTATTATGGAAGTATCACCCAGGGAATAAACTTGCGACTAAACACAATATGTCAACGTTATTGAGTAATATGAAAGATTCATTTTGTGAGACGCGGCCTATCATTGGCAAAAGTCTAAGTAAAAAGAGTATTAATGAAGGGTCTTGGAAAATGGCATTGACACCGTTAGAGTTTATGAAGGCTAATAATTTATTAGATGATAATAAAAAAGTTAATGAAGGGCTAGCAAAAGAAATATTTATTAATCAACTTGGTAATGCTTGGATAAATAAAGATGAACTGACAGAAATAGAAAAAGCTACCTTTGGTATTTTAGCAGCATTTTCATGTTATAAGCGTCAAGAAGCTGAGAAGGCAGCAAATGAAATTTCAATGTCATCACAAAATAAAAGCCTAAATTTAACTTTAGCTTTAGGTTTGTTTAGTAAATTTAGTACTGCTGATTCTGTTGAAAAAGTGATCGCATCACATCAATATGTTTATACTGTTTTTTCCTCTCTTTTGGAGGAGGCTCGGCAAAGTGGTATTGTTTCAACAGCTCTTTTTCTATGGCTTAAATCTCGAGATAGATCGCTGTGGTACTGCTTAAATAATGTTGGTCGTCAAGCAGTATTTATTGAAGGGGCTGCTGTACGTTCACACTGGCTTGCTGAAAAAGCATTGGGAAATCCAATTGAAGTTCCTATGATTGATAAAGCGATTAGTGGTTTAAAAGATGTGTTTAAAACAGTGGAGATTGACTGATGTTGAATCTTTGCTTACAAGCAAATATAGGAAACTTTATTAAACATGAGCGTAGAAAGCGAAATAGTAATTTTATTAAGTTATCTAAAAAAATAGCAGATAAATTTGAGTATAGTTGCAGTTATTGTGGTGTTGACTGCAAAAAATGGTATGAAATCGTTAATATAGATGGAAATTATAAAAATAATAAACATAGTAACCTAGCTATTGCCTGTAAAGTGTGTAGTCAATGTTTATTAATTGATCAATATGATATTAATTACTCAGGAGAGGATAAACTAATATACCTTCCTGAGATTAGTCAAGTTGAGTTGAACTTAATGATGATTGCAATGGCTAAACTTGCTTATGTAGATACTGAAAATAGTCAATTTAATAGTAAAGAAAATATTCTTTCTGTAAAAACATTGTATTCAAGTTTGAGTGAGCGATCAGAGTTATTAACTAAAGCATGCCAAGTAGACATTAGTCACCCTGGATTCTTGAGTTTTATTTTTAAAGAAAATTTAAAAAATAATGAACTACTTTCTTCGATAAGAATTATTTTTTCATTGAGCAGGGTTTCTGGTTTTATTTCATGAATTAAAGTTTTAATTTTTAAATTTGAGGTGAACGATGAGTTTGGAAAAAAAAGTTGCTGACTATTGGAAGTCCTATGGTAATAGTAACATTAACCATGCTTTAATAAACTTTGAGCATATAGAAGAAGATGAATATTTCATTGATGAAGACCAAGAAGAAAAAATATTAGAATTACTTGAGTTTGCAAGTGAAAATAATCTTAAAGAGATTGATAGTAATTTGTTTTTTTCACTTTTAAATTCTTTGCCAGCAGCTTATATGTTTTATGTGATTCATGAATTAAATAATAGTAATTCTGAATATGTTTCTGCATTAATATCAGAGGCTAGCAAAAAAAAAGATGATGATCGCAGATTTTTTTATGATAGAAATGTGTTGTTTGAAAAAATGCAGATTTTATCTAGAGTCTTTTCATCTGACCGTGTTAATAAGATGATTAGAGCATTAAGTGAGTAGTTATGGCATTGGTAGATTTCTTATTTGATAATGTTGAGAGTTTTTTTGCATGGTCTTCATTATTATTGAAACAGTCACATGCTTCTTATTGTGATTTGGAAACAGCAGATAGCCAGCATGTACTGGTTACTAAAAATGGCTCTTTAATCTCAGTGATTAAAATTGATGGCTTTAGGCGTTTTGTTGGTAAATCTGAATTTGATCAGCTTTGCCAACGCTTTGTAGAATCAATTCAAACTGCATTTTCTTCTGAAGGGCATTTTATTCAAATTTATTTTAATTACAGTCATGAAAATATATCTTACCATATTAATGAAGCGTTACATTCTGCTAAAGAAACTGCTGAGCGAGTTTGTCTTAGTATTGATGATATTTTTGAATCTAGAAAAAAAGTGCTTGGAGATGTTTGCTCTCATGAAGATTGTTTTTTTGTTATATGGACTGAGCCATCTGCATTATCAACTAAACACATTAAAAATGCATCGAAAGATAAATTGGATAAAATTAAATCATATAATTTACCGAATGCAAGACGTGCTGCAAATTTATTTTTGGGATTGCCTGAATTAAGAAATTTACATGATTCATTGATTAGCACTATGGTTGATGATTTACAACAAATCGGTTTTTATATTAAATTACTTGATGTTCATTCTGCTATTTATGAAGCACGCAATTCGATTGACCCTAATTTTACTGCACCAACATGGAAACCATTTTTGCCTGGAGATACAATTCCAGTACGCTTACAGCAAGAATGTAATGATGATAAAAATCGAGATATTTCTGATATTCTCTGGCCACCGTTATCGTCACAAGTAATTCCCCGTGAAGGTGAAAATATTGATCTTAAAATGGCTCGTATTGGAGATACAATTTATTCACCTCTTTATATTGAACTATTTCCAAAAAGTACTAGACCATTTTATGATTTATTTAGACGTGCTGCATTGGCTGACTTACCCTGGAGAGCATCGTTTTATATTGCAGGAAATGGCATTAAAGTTACTCAATCAAAAAAATGGTTAGCGCAATTTTTAACATTTAGCTCTTATCACAATAAGCTAATTGTTGAATCACATAAGTTATTAAAATACCTTGATGAGCGTGGTGATGATCCCATTATTAAACTAAAAATGGTTGTATTAACCTGGGCTCCTTCTGGAAAAATGCACTTATTAAAACAGCGTGCTGCTAAGCTTGCTCAACTTGTGCAGGCTTGGGGGGGTTGTGAGGTGAAAGAGTTTTATGGTGATCCTTATGGCGAAGTATTATCAACTACAGTGGCTGTTCGTAATAAAAGTACAGCAACAACAACAGGTGCACCATTGTCTGAAGTTGTAAAAATGTTGCCGATTACGCGGCCGGCATCACCTTGGAAAAGAGGAGCTTTATTATTTAGAACGCCAGATGGTAAACTATGGCCGTATCAACCAGGCTCTAATCACCAAGTGAGTTGGATTGATATTATTTATGCACGCTCAGGCTCAGGAAAATCGGTATTACTCAATAGTCTGAATTTAGGTTTGTGTTTATCTCCTGGTTTGTCACAATTACCACGAATTGCAATTATTGATATTGGGCCATCGAGTAAGGGATTTATTTCTCTATTAAAAGAGGGTCTCGCTTCAGAAGATAAAAATATGGTGATTTACCATCGTTTAAAACTTGAAGATGGCCATGCAATTAATCCATTTGATACTCAGTTAGGCGCACGTTTTCCGACAAAACTACATCGATCATTTTTAATTAATTTATTAAGTTTGCTTTATGTGGAACGAGTGAAAGATGACATTCCTAATGGCATGTCAGGAATGCTCAGCTTATTAGTTGATGAACTGTATCGGCAATTTAGTGATAGTGAGCAGCCCAAGCCTTATATTCCACATATGGATGGTTATTTAGAAGAAAGAATTAGCCAAATTAATATCGAAATTAATCCAGAGATGACATGGTGGCAGTTGACGGATAGCCTATTTGAAAAAGGTTACTTTGATTTGGCAATACGTGCACAAAAGTATGCAATGCCGATATTGGCTGATACAATTTCAACAGCCCATTTTCATGGCATTAAAGATATTTATAGTAAAGTTTCGCTGCCAGGAACTCAAGAAGACTTTATTTCTGCATTTTGCCGAACAATGTCGGCAGTGATTCGTAATTTTCCAATATTAACGAGCCCGACACAGCTTAGTTTAGAAAAAGCAAGAATTATTGCCTTTGATTTGGAAGATGTTGCGAGATCTGGCAGTGCAGCTGCAGAAAAACAAACGGCAGTTATGTATATGCTAGCACGGCATGCAATGGCGCAGCATTACTTTTTACGACATGATGATATTCGATCTTTCCCTAAAAAATACCATTATTATCATGAAGAACGTGTACGAGAGATTTTGGAAGAGCCTAAGCGTATTGTATATGATGAGTTTCATCGTACGGCAAATAGCCCTTCAGTGCGTGAGCAAGTAATTCAAGATATGCGTGAAGGGCGTAAGTGGAAAATCCAAATTTCTTTGGCCTCTCAGGCATTACAAGACTTTGATAAGTTGATGGTTGATTTTGCAACAGGTGTTTTTATTTTAGATTCGGGTTCTACGCAAAGTATTGAAGAGACTTGTAAAACGTTTGGCTTAAATGAAACAGAAAAATATGCATTGGCGACACGAGTTCATGGGCCTAAAAGTTCAGGAGCTACTTTTATTGCTCAATTTGTAACCAAACAAGGGGTTAATACCCAGTTATTAACGAGCACCATCAGCGCCGTAGAATTATGGGCATTTAATACCACGACTGAAGATGTTTATATTCGTGAATCTTTGTATAAAATTTTAGGCCCAGAAGAAGCACGCAGGCGCTTAGCTATAAAATATCCAAGAGGAAGTGCAACAAAAGAAATTGAAGCACTGATTGATGAAAATCATGAATTAACGTTAGATTCAGCTTGTAAATTAGTATTAAAACAGCTGTTGAATGGATTTTATGAAGATGATGAAGATAATAATGAGGTGAAGCATGAAAAATAAATTTAAAGATGAAGTATATTTTTTTAAAAAAGATTTTATTTTTTTATGGATAGTATTGTTTTTATTTTTTACAATACAGAATTGTTTGGCAAACTCCTCATCTTCATCCTTAGCTGCTTTGCAAACAGATTTAAACTTAATTATTAGTAATCAAAATACAACGAATCAATCTCTGGCGACTGCAAATAATGCGTTAAGTTCAGGTGTTCTTACACAAGATTTAAAAAGTAGCGTTGAGGGGTGGTCTGGTCAAAGTAATACTGCTAAGTTTATTGATTATCTAGATCAATTAACTAGTCCTACAACAACAAGTGATGACAAAAGTCAGTCAGAACAGAGCTCTTATTATATTAATCAATTTCCATATAACCCTTATTATATGAGTTTGATACAAGGTAATTATTATAGTGATGAGAGTGATGGTGGTGTTATTCCAGCAGGTATATCAACGCAAGCTAATTTTTTAGCATCAGCAGCGCTCTCACAAATAAATGCTAATGATGCAACTAATCAAAGTCTGTTAACTTCAATACAAGATCAGTTAAGTTCAGATTGGCTTAATGGCTTAAAGTCTTCTACACGTGATCAATTATTGCGTAGTGTTTCCTTGCAATTATCTGTGAGTAACTTAATTAATTATCAACAGCTGCAACAGCAGAGGATAGACTCTTTGTTAAAAGTAGCAGAGCTTTTGGACAATAAATCATTAGCTAAAAAAATTGATAAATTAAGTGATATAAGGCAAACATTGGAAAAAATTAATATTAACTTAATGAAAATGAATAAAATTTTAATTAAGAAAAATAATTAATTAATAGATAATAATAAAAACACTATAGGGAAAACACTATGTCATTTGTAGTACCAGGTCCTTTAGATGATCAATCTGTTTATTTTCTTTTTCAGATATTTGGTAATGTTATTTATTGGGTATCTGGAACAGGACCAGCAGATTTAGGTAAAGATACAACAATCATTCACTATGCTATATCTGCCTTTAATACGGGATTAATGAGTGTTCTGTTTGCGGTTTATTCAGTGGTTCTGTTTGTCGGGACTTTAAATACTGCGCATCAAGGTGAATTTTTAGGGCGTAACTGGTCATCGTTATGGGCGCCACTACGTGGTGTTTTCGGGCCTATAGCGGTTGTGCCAATTAAGTATGGATTTTGCTTTATCCAATTGGTGTTACTTTATGGTGTTTTGGTTGGTGTACACCTGGCTAATCATGTTTGGAATAAATTAGGAGTGAGCCTGGATCATACGTCAATTCCAGCAGTGCCAATCAGTTTATTAAATGATGTGAAAGTTGATGTGGGAAAAGGCGTGCTTTATGGCTCTATTCAGAAAGTTGCAGATGACTTAGGCCTGCAAACTGATAGTTTACCTGCAAATAGCATTGCTAATTCTGATAATGGCACTAGTTATCAATGTGACTCGACTAAGCCATCGAATCAATTCTATAATGTTGATGGAGTACCTACGTTTTGTTTAGATACTGAGTCAACCTTACCGTCTATTGATGTACCTAATTTAGTTTCATCGGTAAATGGCTTATGTCAAGGTAGTGATGCGCTATCAACATTTAATGATTTTGCTTATGCGATGAATTTATTTTATGAATCACCTTATGATTCTGGTGGAATAACTATAGCACACCCGGCTTATCCAAATTTAACGAGCTCTCTTTTGAGTCAACAATGTGTTAACTCGATGACGACATTACTAGGTAATCAGTCAGGAACATCCTATAACTACTATTATACTTTCCCTGTCGATGGTTATAGTCAACAAATTATTTTTAAATCATCCTTAGGTGATAGTTTGTCTGGCTCTAGTGATGGTGGTTCAGATAGCACAGTTTATGTTGAGGCGAATGGTAATATTGCTTTTAACTTTTCTAATACGGACTATACATCTGGAAGTGAAAACTCGTATTCTAAAAAAGCGAGTAAATATACGAACTATATTATTGATAACTTATATAATGATAATATTGATGACGCGAATAAAAACCTAAATGCTTATCTTGATAAATTAAATGATCATTTACTTAACTCTGTTGCTGATTCACAGTCAAATGCAGCTCAAGGTATTGCTGAAAATACAGATAGCTCAACATCATCAGATGGCGAAAGTTATTATGATAAATGTAAAAATTATCTAATTAGTTCAGATGATGGTAGTACTGGCACTTTAAGCTTGCGTTATTTAGAGTGTCTAGAATTAGAAGAATCTGGTCAAACCTATGGTCTAAGTGATAATTCAGATCCTGATCATCCATTTAAAAGCTATATTAATAGCTGGTGGATAGGCGGTGAAAGCTATTTGGCTGTTGATAAAATAATGAATTATAACTTAGAACTTATTAAAGATAAATTAGATTCAAAATTGTCTTATCCAAATATGAATATAGCATCAACGGTGCATTATAATGTACCAATGACTATGCAGTTCTATCCTTTAGTGAATGGGTCAACACCAACATATACAGATAGTTCGGGTAATACTCAAGATGCGTCTGATGATGTTGATAGTAATGCAGGAGAAAAAATCAGCCAGTCTGCGGGCATCGTTTCGCAAACAAGTACCATTCCAGATGGTATGAATTTATTTTCAAATAATTGGAAAACAATGGTGTCTCAGGCTATTTATGGTTCATATAATGCTTGTTTTAATGTAGTAGGTTCTAGCTCAGATGGATGTGACGCGTCGAATGCGTTGTATGCAAATTTAATGGCATTACCTGATGATTTGCAGCTGCCTTTTGTATATTTGTTTCAATTGATGTCATCATCTGGTCAATCCCTTGCAGGTAACTCAAGTGAAATTGATTTTTTAAATAATCTATTTAATTTTCTGATTGCGAATGGGGTTTATCAAACAACGAGTACAACTTCTGTTCCTGTTTATGCGGTGATAGATAAAATTTTTGGTAATTTAGCTGGTAATGGTGTTGCAGGCACTGGATTGAGTTCTGATGTTACCAGCATAATGAATGAGTTCTATCAGTTGGGTATGCCTTCTGGTGATTTATTTAGTAAAATTATGCAAGCTCAGCAAACGGGTGCTGATGTTGTACAGATGGTTCTTGATAGCTTTACAAGTATTCTTGATACGTATCAAGCAAAGTTCCAGTCTATTGAAGATGGTGCTAAGAATATAATCAATGATTATTCAATTGGTGCAGGTATTGCCAGTGGTATTGGCGCGGTATTTGGTTCTAGCGCTATCAGTAGTGTTGGTGAGGTTACGGCTATTTTGGGTCAAACCTCAGTGCAGTTGTATATGGCCTCGCAAATGGGACAGCTTTCAGTATCCCTCGCTTGGTTACCTCTGGCGATGATGATATTGGGTTCTTTATTTACTGCGGCAATTACCTTTATTGTGATGATGCCATTAATTCCTTATTTTTTATTTTGGGCGGGCACGATTGTTTGGGTGTTAAGCATATTAGAAGGCTTAGTTGCAACGCCATTGGTTGCTTTGGCTTTAGTTTATCCTGAAGGGCATGAAATATTAGGGCATGGTACTGCAGGCATAAAAATTGCATTGAATATTATTTTTAGACCAGTGCTAATGGTGATCGGTGTGATCTCTGCTATGGCATTGACCTATGTGTTAATCACTTATTCAGCCCAGGGTTTTCACCTTGTGGC
This sequence comes from Piscirickettsiaceae bacterium NZ-RLO1, assembly GCA_001644975.1. Classification (GTDB taxonomy): domain Bacteria; phylum Pseudomonadota; class Gammaproteobacteria; order Piscirickettsiales; family Piscirickettsiaceae; genus Piscirickettsia. Next base: position 12,255 of record LVCQ01000014.1, on the reverse strand, counting down.
TTCTTTATTATTAAGTAATTTTTCAGCATCAAGCATTGTTCAAGGTATTGTTTCTTGTTTTCTAATCTTTATTTATTCATCCTTTATGATGATTGCATTTAATAAATGCTTTTCAGTGATTTACCTCATTCCAGATAAAGTCTTTGATTGGATTGGTGCATCTTCAAATCATCGTGCTGGTGCGGATGACGTTCAACAATTACAAGGTAAAGCTGAAAATGCTGCAGGTCAAGCAGGCTCAGCAATGAGTAGTGGTGCAGAGAAAAATATCCAAGGGGAGAAAGAGAAAACACAAGCTGATGTTAGTGCAGATTCAAAAAATATTCAATTGGCGCAGAAGGCTGGAGGTGCTGCAGGAAGCTTTGTCAGAGAAGAGGGTGGCGGCATGATGGGAGAATAGCATGATTAATGATTTAATTTTTTTAAATAAAGAAGGGTTAATTTATGTCTAGCTTAAGTAAGGCTTTAGCAATTGCTTTGTCACTTTCTTTCTGTAGTGCTTTGTTTGCTTCACATGGTAGAACGATGACAATAACAAATAATACAGGTGCAAAGGTTATGCTTTATTTTGATAGCTTTGATTGCATGTATCCCAGTCATGGAAATAGTGATGATAGGTACTCAATGGATGGATTGAAAAATTATGTGCTAGGCGGAGGAGATTCAATTCAAGTTTATGAGGAAATGGATGCTTCTTTTGATAGATGTTATCAAAGGAATCATGAGTATAAGTTTCATGTCATATTTTATACAGCACCTTATATCCAAGCTTCTATAGATGCAGATATTACGCAGCTAGGAACAGGTGTGGACGACCGGTCTTATTACGGTCAAAAGAGTACCTTAAATCAGTATTTTAATATTAGTGAAAGTGGTTCGACTTTTTGCATTAATGGACCAAAAGATTCCTCACAACCAGATGTAGCAGATGATAGTTGCTCTTAAATACTTAAGCTGATTTAAAGGATTATAATTTATTGTTATTAGCGCCAGTTGTTATTTAACATTGGCGTTAATGTGGGAGTTAAAGATGAATATAATAAAATATATTATATTTTTATTTGCTCTACTATTTTGCATAACTTTATTTTTTCTGGATATCTAGCTTATGACTCGCTTTAATTTTATTAATTTAAGTTGGCTGTAAACTTCTCTTAAACTATACTATATTTTTAATATTAATATTATTTTAATATAATTTTTTACGTTAATTTAACTAAAAAAGGCAGTATTTTAATCAAGACGTTAGTAACATAACTGGCTGTTTTTATGTACCCTAGGGAATGAATTACATTAGTTAAACTCTGTTGGTCTTTGCTTATTTAAGGGGTGTAGGGTTGAGTTCGCAGGCATTAAATGAAGTAAAGCTTAGAAATGACTTTTACCGCGATAACTTTAGAAGAGTTGCATTAATATTATTAATTTCAATAATGATTAATTTAATTATTTTGATATTTTTAATAGTTTCATTAACTACTAAACCTAAGCCTAGTTATTTTGCTGTTACTGATAGTGGTCGTTTGATTACATTACAGTCATTGGCTAATCCAGTAGAAAATGATGCGTATGTTATTAACTGGTTGTCTAATGCTGTGGTTAATATCAATACATTAGATTTTTTAAATTATAGAAACCAAACTGAAGGGAAAAGGCAGTATTTTACTCAATATGGTTGGGGGCAATATTTAAAAGCCTTTAAAAATATTATTGGAAAGATAAAAAGTGGTCAATATGTTTCTAGAGCCGTAGTTACGGATGCTCCCGTTGTTATTCAGAAAGGTATTGTTAGTGGAGTTTATAGTTGGCGCCTACAGGTGCCTGTGACGATCACTTATCAAAAGGGTAACTCGAAGGATACGCAAAATTTAGTGTGGACGGTATTAGTACAAAGAAACAATGACTCTAAAGATAGTTTAATGGGTATTTCTCAAATTGTTCAGGTGAAAGGGAGTAACTAATATGAATCATGAAACTATTTTGAATAGGGTAATGAACTTATATGAAGGGTATAATTTTTTTTATAATGAGAAAAGAATTAACTATAAAGATGTGCTGTCAATTACTAAGCCAATTATAGAGTTAATTCTAAAAAAAGCGAAACTCACATATAAATTTTTATTTAATGATGAATTTAGTTATAGAAAAAAAAGATTGGAAGGCAAGGATGGTGAATATATATTTTTTGATGTGACTGAGGATGTATTTTTTATTATTGCTTTAATTATTGTTGATATAATTGAGGAAATGGTTGCTTCTGGAAATAAAGACATTCATATAGATAAATATGTGAGATAGTTTTATGATTAAACGGTTCATGTTATTCTTAAGTAAGTCATTTTCGCTCCCCTTTCTCAAAGAAAGTTACCGATTTGTTTTTTCTATTTATAAAAAAACTCTTGATACTCCAAAAGATATAAAAGAAAACGAAAAAATTCCTATTGAGTCTTCTGGTATGTCGGAAAGTAAAATTGCAACTGCAAGGAGAGCTTTTTTAATATTGGCAGTATTTTATTTTGTATTTTTTTTGGCTATTTTTATTTATACGATACTATTGGTTTTCCATAAGTCATATATGACAGCAATTGTTGGTGCTGCAGGTTCGCTTGTTTGTTTTGCATTATTTTTTAAGTATCATTTTTGGTTGACTCAAATTAAGTGTGGTTATTTAGGAATGACATTAAAAGAATGGTATCAGCAGCTATGGAAGTAAGTTTAAAGTTTGATTTATTAAAGATAGGTGGTTTTGGCCAAGAAACTGATACAGCCTTCAATATTTTTGATAAATTGTCTATAGGCTTATCTTTACTGTTAATATTTTTATCTTTTTTATTTTTATTTATTAATGATAATTATACTCACTATGTTAGTGATGGTAATCCGATAAATATAAATAATGGGGTATTAGTGCTGCTGGTATTCTTATTACTTGCTCTTTCAGCAATACTGTATCGCTCTTTGCCAAAAGCGGGGTTTGTTTTTAAATTTATTGCGCTGTATTTTTTGAGTATTATGGCTATGATAATCTCTTACAATGTGCAGTTTTCACCTTTTCCAGCTATTGATGTTGATTTACATAAAATAGACTTGCTGATGGGCTTTAACCAAGATCAATGGCTTGCTTCTCTTTATCTGCATCCTCTATGTTTAAAAATACTGAATTTGGCATATGAATCATTAACGTACCAAATTATTTTCTTGCCAGTATTTGCTTGTTATTTTGTTGACAGGATAGAGATTGAATCTTTTTTGGTTAAATTATGCTTTTTAAATATTATAGGTTGTTTGATCTATTATTTTTGGCCGACAGCATCCCCAGCGAGTGTTTTAAACCATAAATATCTTATCGACAGCCAAATAAACTTAGCATTAAAGTTTAAACAGCTTCATCAAAAAATTTATCCAACTGTTTCTGGTGGGGGATTAATTAGTTTTCCATCGTTTCATGTTATTTGGTCTGCATTATTAACACTATTATTTAGAAAAAAAATATATTTTCTTGTGCCACTATTGCTTTTAAATAGTTTATTATGGCTAGCAACCGTGTTGCTTGGTTGGCATTATATTATGGATGTTGTTGCAGGGTTAGTGCTTGTGATTTTATCTTTTATTTTGTTTGATAAAATTATTAAGAATAAATTTATTTTAAAAAATAACTTTAAACAGTAGTGTATAAAATATAATTAATGGCATGATTAATATTAATTTAGACAGAGAAATGATTTGAAAAAAGCTGCAGTTATTTCTTTAGCTGTCGTCTCAGTACTCGGTTGCCTAATTATTTCCTTTGCAGGTGGTGGATTGACTAAGTTTGTACTTGACATTGATTCAATTATTCACACGCTTGAGTGGGTTGGCCTGGGTATTATTGCACTTTTTGTTGGTGCGTTTGTGATTTTAGGAACGATTGTTATTTTTGCCGCTGTGTGGGATGAATTATTTAAGCGTTGATTACTTAATTTAAGTGCTAAGTTTGTATTTAATCTGGAGGTATACCTAACAAATCAATTGTTAGGTATGGGCTCCCTGGGGGTTAGTCTATTACATAGTATGTGGATTGAGTATGGCATCAACCTCATCGCCGTGTTGATGGTTAGTGCTTTGAACTGTTTCAGCCCCTTGAGTGGCTGCTGTGGCAGCTTGTGCTTGAAAAGGTCGAGGAGCATCTGACTCTGGTGGTCTGACAACAAACTGGGTTCTGCTTTGTTGCTGGGTCTGCTGAGCTGCTAGCCCTCTAATTTGACGTTGTAAATCGTCTGACAGGCCATCTAAATCAAGTTGATTAAGTTTAGCACCTGTATTGAAAAGTACTTGGCATTCGGCTTTCATCTCTTCATCGCTGAGCTGGCCTCCGGTAGGTACTATTTTTATTTTTGCACCTGGAGCAGCTGTTACCGCTGCGACTGCAGCAGAGGCAGCAAGTTGGCGTGTAGCTTCTGTGCCTTTGTGTTGAATAGATAGGTGCTGAGCATCTCGTGTAATATCAACATGCGCGATTTTTTTACCGTCGGGCTCTTTGGCGATTAATTGACTTTTATCAGCGGAAAATGTACATATTACTGCGTTTTTTCCGGTGAGTTTTTTCCAGTTGTCAGTGGCTCGAGCTAAGAATCCACCATCTAGCTGAACTGAGGGAGCTGTTAGCTGTGTACTTTGTTGTTGAGCAGGTGCTTGTGGTTGAGGCTCTGGGCTTGGTGATCGTTCTCCACCTTGAGCTGGAGTAAGGGCAGGTCGTTGTGCTGGTTGTCTTCGTTTTGCTGCAGGACCTTTAGTCGTAGCAGTTGCGAGAGGAGATGGAGTGGCTGATGAAGCTGCAAGTGTTTGGGGCTGCTGAGGCTGTGCCCCCCACCCTCCTAGCGGGCTTCCTTGTAAAAGTGATGGGTGATGAGCATATTCAGCTGCCTGGCTACGTGTTGATGCTGTTGTTGAAGTTGTAGCTCCGCGGCGGTGAGTGGGTGCTCGGTGTTGTCTTTCAGCAGCTGCTAGAGAGAACTCATCTTCGTCGTCATATTCACCATCATCTTCTTCCTCCTCGTCTTCTTGGAATTGTATAGTTGCTAATTCTGCTTGCAGGGCTTTTTCTTGAAATTGGTTAAATTTATCTAAGAGTGCTTGAACTTGGCTGGTATCTGCACTTTCATCTTCAACCTGAGAGAGGATAGTAAGGAACTGGTGATCTAATTGATCCCATTGTTTACGATGAAGGTGGGTATATCGGATATCATTTGTTTTTAATATTTTCTGAAGAGTGGTGGGCTCTTGAAAAGAAGAATCTTGTGCTGCTGCTGTTATGGACTGTTTTAATAGTTTGACTGTTAATTTTTTTGATCCTGGCATATCGATAAACCTTAAAATAATAACTTTAATCTTATCCTAGTGAGTTACTTGTATTTATAATATGGAGAGAACTTGGTAATTTTTAATGTTTTTCTAAGGTAATCTTAAAGTTATTGTAAGAGATAAAATCGTATTTATTATCTTAATTGAAATCTTAATTAAAAACAGATCCGTTAATGCTGTTTTAATTTACATGCACGGCTAATTTTAACTATTTTCTATATGTTATTGATGTTTTTTTAATGATAATTTAATTTAAATATTATATATCTTAATTTATTTATACTTGTTAATTATCTTTTAATTTTAATTTAATAATTCCTTAAGGAGGAAGTATGCCTGATAAATATGAGGTTCAATCGCTTACTTTTAATATGGGCAACAAAAAAATGTCTGGTGAGCATATAAAAAAAATATGTGATGAGATGAAGAGAGATTGCCATAATCCTGCCGTGTTACATATTAGTGCACAAGAAGCAAAGGATGATGATGGCACTCTTGCTAAACAGATGCTTAAGCACTTTCCGGGCTATGAGTTGGTACATAATGCTAAATTTGAGGTGCAGACAAAATTGACGGAGGGAAAGTCAACAACTCAGCTCGGTTTGCTTGTGAGGAGGGACCTTCTTCAGAGTGGCGTTATTTCTAAGGGTAGGTTAGCGTCAGCAGGTAAAGTCCATGGTGTTGATTTATGGGGTGCACGAAGGAATAAAGGTGGTTTACATGCGACATTAGAGATCGATGGAAAGGCCGCTGCGTTTACTTCGGGTCATTTTGACTCCTATTCAGACAAGCATCGGAAGAGAGAGACGCATGCATTGTTGAGCCGTAGTGGGCCTGTGGCAATGACGTTGGTTGCGGCAGATTTTAATCATCGCTTTAAACCTGAGGCTATGACTGAGTATGATGCTAAGCGTGAACGTTGTGTTTTAGTGAAGGGCACACAGGCAGAGCATATTGCTTCGTATGATCCGCTTTCTAGAGGAGAAGTTAGGTATTTAACTGAGGATTACGGTATGCAGTTTCCTCGGTTAAAACATTATACCCATCATGAGGAAAAAAAGGGAAATAAAGTACGCTATAAGGGCAAGCGTGGCACTGGGGATGTAGGTGTGCTTGATAATATCGGTCTGATTGGAGATAAGGATACATGTGAGATAGTGACGGCGCGAGCGGTCCTATTAGACAATGATGCCGAGCATATCAGAGGAAGTGACCATCGGCCGGTTATTGCGACTGTTAAGTTCGATAGTGCGAGCACAAGTTATACTCAACACAATCGGAATTTACTTATCGGGCGTTTGAGTCGGTATTTTGATTGTACTGATTGTTCGTTGCAGGGGGCGAGTGAGCCTGTTATTGCTGCCTTGGGTGCATCATATGATTATTTATGGCACCGAGAGTATCGTAATGGGAGTTGGAGAAATAGATTTATGAGTGATAAAGGCCGCTGTGCTATTAAAAAGTTGGTCGAATGGCTTAAAGATAACCTTGATGCGGGACCAAAAGCGGTAGAACAACAAGTTTTTCAGGCGTTATTTGAGCAAGGGGAGTATAAAAGTAAGTGGTTTGAGTTTGCTGCAGAAACGACACATAAAAAGCATTCAAGACTGGCCTATTTTATCAATGAGGGATTTTTTAAGGAGGCTCGAGCAGCGTCTTCATCTACTCCTCAGCAAGGTCCAGAGCCTATATTTAAGCAAAGTTTTGAGAGCTTAGCGACTGAACAGCGCCAAGAAATTAGACGTCAGGTGATGACTGCTGCTGTTGAGGCGTGATTAAGTTATATTAATGTTAGGTGTTTAGAGTGGTTAAGGAATGATAAGAAGGATGAAAGAAAAGCGGATATTTACATTGACTTAACATGGAAGTTATAAATTTTAGATTCTTTATCATAATGACTGTAGTGAAAATATTATATGGTTAATAGTAAGTAATTGTATTTTCAGTGGAGTGATTATAGATGCCAACGCTATCGAGTTTGCAAGGGGGGCTAGAGCTAAAACGCCGGCTTATCGAAGGTGCAAAGAAAAATCATGATGTAGTAAGAGCGAAGGCGTTTGAGAAATGCGATACGCTTGGAAAGTTATGTGAAGCGGTTATTACTGATTTTAGTAACAAGCCTAAGGCATCAGAGATAACGCAAGTTTTTTTGAAGGCAGTGAATAAACCTCAATTCCAGGAGGTTGGTGCTGCATTAAAGCCACCCGGTGTTGCTGATAAGGTGACTAAACAGAACTTGCAAGCGTGTGCATTAGATTTAGCTCCAGGTGAGGCATTTGATCGACGTTTGCTAACACAGTTTGAGTATAAGGCGCATAATGAAGCTGTGGCTAGTCCGAAGCCACGTAAGGATAACCACCGTTCGGTTCAGCAAATTATTAGAGAGACGACAGCCTATTTAAATTCAGGCGAGCCATTGAGTGGTCCGAAATGGCAGAGTTTGAAAAAAGAGTGTGGTCAAATTGCACAGCGCCTAGGCAACGAAAAGCCTGAACAGGCGAGAGGGTTAAAGCCTGGGTTTATTGGTACGTTTCGTGGGTTATTTGATGCTATTGATAAGCGTAGCAAAAAAGCGCAACGCAAAGAAGATAGGCAAGTGATAAACCAATTAGACCGGTTATTTAAAACTGCGACTGCAGCGGCTGCACAATATCAAGTAAGTAATGCGGTGGGGGCAGAGTATCAAGTAGCTATGGCGAGTGGTGGGCCATGTGAGCTACAAGTCCAACAACCTGAGGCACAAACTAAGTTGCATATTATGCCTGGCATGTAACGTGATTATTGCCAAGTCAAGTTGTTGACTTGGTTTTACCTGAATTCCCTAATATCCTTGCCTGGGTATACCGTTTATATAAATTTTTTTTCATTAATTTATATAATAGTTATTAAATATTATTTTTTATTATTATATTTTATTGCTAGGGCCTTAGTCATACTCTATGCTGGGTAAATGTTTTTTAAAAAATTTAAGTCGATTTATCGTTGATTAGATTTAACGATTTTTGTATTTTGCATCATGAATTAGAATATATAAAATGTTTGTTTGTTGTATATTTTACAAGTATAGTTATTTTTTTTTGCTTAATAAATTTATAAATGAATTATAATGTTGATATTATAAATATTTAAATTATTACTGGGCTTAGTATTTATAGGTTTGTTATTAGTTTTATATTAAGGTATGTCGTTATTAGAGGGGGATGATAGATGCCATATTTTGAGGTAGATGATCACCTAAAAATGAAAAAGATCGCTGAAAAACCAGGAGGAGTAACTCGAGGGTTTATTGGCATCAGTGTTAACCAAGATGAAGAGCATACTTTATTTACTGACTTTAGAGAGCTTTATTTAAAAGAAAGCACTATTGACATTAATGACCTAGACATCACTGATTATGGTAAATTAATTAAACTATTTGATGTAGATACTTCAGCTATTAAAGCAAAAATAACGAGTACAGTAGAAGTAGAGTTAGCGCATAAAGCAGTAAAACTAAAGTTTGTCGAATACTGTAAAACAGAAAGAAAGGCTTATCTTGTAAAAAATAATCATAAGGATCCATGGTTGAGTTGGGGGCCTTTTAATAAGGTCAGTAATCCGAAAGAAAATTTTGAGAAAAGTAAAACATATCAAGATCTTAATAAAACAAGTGCGCTTTTAGCAGATGCAGCAGCAGTTAGTTATAGTTTAGCCAAACGTGATAGTAAGGAAAATAAAAACCTTGAGACTTTTGATGAAGTATTTGCATTAAAACTTGCGCGCATAGTCGGCTTTCAGGCGCCTGATGCTACTATTTTGGTTAAAAAATATAAAAATGGTGAGACAAAATTTTGTGTAAAAACTCGCTGGGAGCCTAATTTAGTTCATGATCAGCAGGCAAGCCATGTGGATGCTCCTGGGCGTTTCTTGCCGTTAATTAAAGCTTTTGCGGACTATGATATTCTTGGTTCAAGTGGGCAAAATTCGGCCTTGATCAGACGAGCAGATCACTCTGGCACAGATCTTTATATTTATGATTGTGGCCATTTTTTATCTGGTAAGCCGATTACAAATATTGCTCAATTTGAAAAGAAGAATGATAAGTATATATTGATAGGTTTGCTTAATCTTTGTTCTGCATTGCCAGAGCCATGGTTAGAGGGGTTGCTATCTGTTCAGCAAATAGATCAATTAGAGCAGGTCAGAAAATATATTACAAGTAAAGCTGAATTAAGCCGGTATCTTCTTAAGGAGAAAAGGGTCGAAGATTATTATCAGCTGATAAGGGAGTTTCGCGATGGGGTTAATTCGGAATCTTTGGGGCTGAAAAGCGAGGAAAAATCGCTTTATTCTAAGCATATTGGTGTTGTGGCAATCAAGCTTAAAGAGTCATTTAGAAATACGGTACGATCGGTTTTTGAAGAAAATATTGTGCTGATTGAAGGAATAGAGGAGCGTTTACTACAAGAAAACTTTGAGCGTTTAACTAGGCAAGTTAGTACGCAGCTTTCTGAAGTTTTAAGTAAAATCACTGAATTAGGCATTGGTCGCTTTGGTCTTGATGGCGCTTACTATAATGCAAATGCTGGTTTTAATACTCTTTGTGGGTTTCTAAAAGATAAGGAGTTTAAGTGTGCTCAGAAGACTATAGCTCAGTTAGCAAGAGAAATTCCATATATATCAGAAGTATTAGAAAAATTAACAGGAACTTTGAATGACCCTGATATTAGCCATGTTAATTTATATGATACTGTGTGTAGATATTGTGATTTAGTACTAAAAAGAGAAGTAATTTTTAATAAGCTGCTTGTTATAGCCTCTGCGCCTAAAATTTTTGATGTTGATAGTATCTATGATGAATTTTCAGAGTGCATTAATGAATATAGTATATTTAAAGCAAGGTTTAGCGATAATGATAGAGTGTTATCACTCAAAGGGTTATTTAAAATTGAGCTTAAAAATATTAAAGCTAGATACGCTGAAAATCTTAATAAGGAAAATTTTCGAACGTTATCATGTTTTATTGACAATGATTTTCAAGATTTACACTTTGAGTGTAGTGAAAAGCTTTATGTAGAAGAGGCTGAATCGATCGTTTTAATGTCACCGATCGCCGTAGATATATCTAATCCATTTAGTCCCTTTATGCAGCGTCGCCACTCAACTGGAGAGATGGATCGTCCATCTCAAGATTATTCTCAATCTTTACTCTAAATTGCCTTTATTTAGTTTAATTTAGCTCATGGCAGTGAGCTAGAGTTTCTTGATTAATTGTATTAAGATAGCAGCCAATTAGTTGATTTTAATAGGCGTATCATTAATGGAAAAAAATAATCTGTTATTTATCTTAGCTATTTTAGCTCTGCCTATTTTAATGATTAATATTGAATATACCGGTATTACTGTGGTAACTCCGGTAATAGCAACAGCCCTCACTATGCCATTGGCGCAAGCAAATTGGATTGCACTTGCTTATTTGCTTGTTTTCTCTGCATTTATCATTGCAGGGGGGCGGCTGGGTGACTTATATTCGGCCAAATTGATAATGATTTTAGGGCTTGTGCTATTTATAGGAGGGTCATTGGTTGGTGGAATTTCAGTAAGCTTTTGGCAGGTATTGATTGGGCGGGGGATGCAAGGTTTAGGTGCTGCGATTGCTTTTCCAAATATCACTGCGACAGCTTATCTATGCGCGCCTGTTCATAAAAAAGGGGCTGCTTTAGCAGGTTTGACAGGTGTCGTTGGTCTTGCTATGGCAATTGGGCCTCCTTTGGCAGGCTTATTAACAAACTATGGTTCTTGGCGTTGGTTTTTCTTAATTAATATTCCTATTGGTGTTGTGACAATTTTTGTTATTTGGAATTGCCTGCCAGAAATCAATAATACATCAGAAAAGTTAAAAGGAAAATTTGATACTTTGGGGGTCATATTTCTTGCCATTTTTTTAAGCAGTATCACTTATGGCCTTAGTTGTTTACAAAATGGTTTGAATGATTTAATGGTATTATGTTTAAGCTTTATGCTTGCTGCTGTATCATTAAGCTTATTTATCTATAACGAAAAGCGAGCGGAGCAGGCATTAATTTGTCTAGGGCATTTTAGTAATAAAAAATTAATTGTGAGTTGTTTAGTACGTTCAGGTATCCATTTTGGTGTGTATATTGTTTTATTCGTTATAGGGTTATATTTAAGTTTTGTCATGGGGTTTTCAGCTGATATTGCAGGTCTAGTTTTATTTCCAATGAGTATTGCGATGGGGTTATTTTCATTTGTTAGTGGTAAATTGGTTGATAAATATGAGGCTTATGTGCCGACGAACATGGGTATTATTTTATTAATTATTTGCTATATTGGCTTTATTTATTTGCCAATACGAGAGAATGTAAGCTTGATTATGGTTTTATTTTTATTATATGGTATTGCTTACACATTAACCTCTCCAGGTTTGATGAAAATGACCGTCAGTGCTGTAGATGAATCAGATAAAGGTTTAGCTTCTGGTGTATTTTATATGATGAGTTTATTTGGTTCAACAGTGGGGCTTGGAATCGCGGGCCTGGTGTTGCATTGCTATCGGGGGGAATCAGAGCGACTGTCGTTAATTTTGGCTTTTCCTTGGTTAATGGCATTATGCTTGGTAATGGCCGTTATTTCACTCGTATTTTTATATGCGTTTAAACGCTCTGTAGCTTAATTAGAAAAATAGTTGCAGATGCTCTTAGTATAATATTGATATTGAAGGCTCTTTTATAAACTCGGGCGAATTATTAAGACAAACTGAAAATTAGCTGCGCACATAAGGTACTAGATAATCTCAAATTATTATTTTTAAATCAGAATACATAAATTTAATAAAAATACTGGGATGGTCTATATTAACTAAACTATCCAGAAAGTAAGTTTATTATCAAACGCTGCGAGCCAAGGAGTGCAAAGCAC